>JAGXGT010000031.1 GCA_024636595.1 Sphingomonadales bacterium
ATCCAGATCGGTGAAGCCGCTGCCCTGCATGATCTCGCCGAAATATTCGAGATCTTCAAAGGCGAATGGGCCGGGCGCGCGGGGAACGGCGGGCGGGACTTCGACGTGATTTCTGACGACGCCCATCATTTCCATCATCCACAGATTATCGCGCGGTGGTCCCCATACCGCCAGATCGATGCGCCCACCCTTCCGGACAAGCGCGCGAAGGTTTGAAAAAGCGCTGACGGGGTCTTCAAAAAACATGCTGCCGAAGCGCGAAAAAAGCCGATCATACGGCCCGTCCGGCAGCTTGACAGTAGACGCGTCGGCGCAAGTAAATTCTATGTTTGGCGCACCAGTCTTTGACGCGCGTTCCCGCGCCGCCGCGACAAGATCGGGGGAAATATCAACGCCCATCACTTTCCCGGCAGGAGCAACCGCCTGCCCAATCGCAAGCGTCGTCGCACCGCCACCACAACCCAGATCAATGACCGTTTCACCCGGCTGATAATCGGCGCGGGCGAGCAACGCATCGCCGATGGGTGCGATCATCTCTTCGAACAGGGAAAGACTTGCCAGCCATTTCAGCCCCATTTCGCCCGCCCAGTCTTCCGGTTTCAGCTCTTCGGGATGCTGGTCTTGATTGACGCTGTCGTTGCTCATGATAAATTCCCCTATCCTGCAAGATTTTAACCTGTAAAATTTTGGCCTATAGAATTTTAGCAAAACCAGCAGTGCCGCTGCCGGTCAATGGTTTTTCAGTTGGCGTGCCGAACAAAGTCGCTGCCTTCATAACCTGTTGCGGGTCTGGATTATCCGTCAACAACGCCTCCATCGTTCTGACACAGAGCCGTACGGATTCATCGGCAAGATCATAGCAGACCTGCTTCCCCTCGCGGCGTGTTTTAACGACATCTGCCTGCCTCAGAGCGGCGAGTTGCTGGCTGAGCGCAGGTTGGCCGATGCCCGTCGCTATATCAATCTCGCTGACGCTGCTTTCACCGCGCAGCAGATAGGATAGAATCATCAACCGCTGCGGCTGGGCAAAGACTTTCAGCTTCTCGGTCGCAGCATCCGCCCGATCGCGCCTTTCAAAAATTGCCGTCACGGGGCTTTCACCACATGACAGAACCAGTCTTCGTCCCGGCTGATATCTTTGGCCGATAGCGGCGGTATTGCCAGCACGTCATCCCCGGGTTGCCACCCTTCCGGAGTCAGGATGTTTTTCTCATCCGTGAGTTGCAGGGCTGCCAGCAGCCGGATCATTTCGTCAACCGAACGTCCAACATTATGCGGATAGCAGGTCGTCGCCCGGATTATGCCCTCGGGATCAATAAAATAGCTGGTCCGCATCGCCGCCGAATCAGAAGCATGTTCATCGATCATGCCAAAGGCGTGGCCGACGGCCATGCTTGGGTCTTCGACGACGGGGAATGATATTGTGACGTCAAACTGATCCTCAATGGCGCGCACCCATGCGAGATGGGCGTACAGGCTATCAACGGACAAGCTGAGCAAGGCACAGTCCAGCGCTTCAAACCTGTGATGCTGGCGCGCCAAGGCGACAAACTCCGTGGTGCATACCGGTGTGAAATCAGCCGGATGGGAAAAGAAGATCAGCCACCGACCACGATAGTCAGACAGCTTGACCGGCCCGTGGGTTGTGCGCGCCTCGAAATCTGGAGCTGCGTCGCCGATACGCAATGACCCTGACTTTATCTGCAACGCGTCTGACATTAGTTTCAACCTCTCCTGCGAATTGGCAGTGTTCGTCTATTGACGCAAAACATATAATGCATTACATGATTTATGTAAATATGAATATGAGGAATTTTTTATGACTGATTCGACCCTGATTCATGCGACAGAACAGATCGCCCGTGCCCAGCAAAGCATCCCGGTGATCCAGTCATTTTTCGATCATACAACCTATACGGTGACCTATGTGGTGCACGACACGGCGACCAAATGCGCCGCTGTCATCGACAGCGTCTTTGATTTCGACCCGGCTTCCGGTCGCACCTCCTTCGATTCCGCCGACGAAGTAATCGCTTATGTAAACGAGCACGGCCTCAAGGTCGAATGGCTGCTTGAGACGCACGCCCATGCCGATCACCTTTCGGCAGCACCCTATCTGCAGGAGAAACTTGGTGGCAAAATTGCCATTGGCGAGCATATCGTGATGGTACAGAATGTGTTTGGCAAATTGTTCAACGCCGGAACCGAATTTCAGCGGGACGGCTCCGACTTCGATCATTTGTTCGCAGACGGAGACACATTCAAGATCGGCAATATCGACGTGACCGTGATGCATGTTCCCGGCCATACGCCTGCCTGTATCGCTTATGTCGTCGGCGACGCGGTGTTTGTCGGCGATACTATGTTCATGCCGGACTATGGCACCGCCCGAGCCGATTTCCCCGGCGGCGACGCGCGCAAGCTTTACCAGTCGATGCGGCGGATATTGTCGCTCCCCGAGACCACCCGCCTGTTCATGTGCCATGACTATCTGCCCGCTGGCCGGACTGAATATGTCTGGGAGACCACCGTTGCCGAAGAGCGGAAGCACAACATCCACGCGCATGATGGCGTGACCGAGGATGAATTTGTCAAAATGCGCACCGAGCGCGACAAGACGCTGGATATGCCGCGATTGATTCTGCCCTCGGTCCAGGTCAATATGCGTGCCGGCCATCTGCCGCCCGCAGAAGATAATGGCGTGCGCTATCTCAAAGTGCCGTTGAACGGCGTCTGATGCTCGCTGCATTTCCCCACGCCATACCGCTGGAAGGGCTGATCGGCGGACTGATGATCGGAGTTGCAGCCGCATTGATGCTGCTCGGTCTTGGCCGCATTGCCGGAGTCAGCGGCCTCGCTGCTCGCGCCACCGGCATTGCCGATAGCGGCGCGCCGCGTGGCATAGCGGTCGCCTTTGTCGTCGGTCTGCCGCTGGGTGCCCTGATTATCTCCGCGATCACCGGCGGCATTGAAACCCGCTTTCCCCCCTCGATCATTCCGCTGATCATCGGTGGCTTGCTGGTCGGTTACGGGACGCGCTTGGGCTCTGGTTGCACCAGCGGCCACGGTGTTTGCGGCATGTCCCGCCTGTCCCCGCGCTCGCTGATTGCCACCGCGATCTTCATGGCCAGCGGATTTGTTACCGTCGCGCTGATGCGCGCTGGAGGCGTCCTGTGAAGCAGCTTCTGGTCGCCCTTCTTGCCGGCACGCTATTTGGCGCGGGACTGGCCTTTTCGGGCATGGCCGATCCGGCCCGCGTCCAGGGCTTTCTCGATCTGTTCGGCCAGTGGGATCCGACCCTCGCTTTCGTGATGGGCGGAGCGATGATTCCGATGGCTTTGGCCTGGATCGTTCAACGGCGGCTCGACAAGCCTTTTGCCGACGCGCATTTCTCGCTTCCGGGCACATCGCTGATCGATCGCAACCTGGCGATCGGCGCTGTGCTCTTCGGTGCCGGATGGGGCATAAGCGGTCTCTGCCCGGGGCCGGGGCTGGCCGACCTTGCGATCAATCCACTGCCGGCATTAGCCTTTGTGATAGCGTTATTCGCGGGGATGATCGCCCATCGCGTGACAAGTTAGAACAGTCAGAACCGAGAAGGATGTCCGATGACAAGCAAGCCAGAAATCACCAAGCTGAACGACGCCGTAAGCGTATCGCCGCAACTGGAACTTGACGATGTGACGGCACTGGCGAATTCCGGTTTCAAATCGATCATCTGCAACCGGCCTGACGACGAAGCTGGAGACCATCCGCGCTCGACCGCCATTGCCGAGGCCGCAAAAAAAGCCGGCCTCCAGTTCGCCTATGTACCTGCGGTATCCGGAGCGATCACCGATCAGGACGGCCACAAAATGGCCGCAGCGCTCGCCGCCCTGCCCGCGCCGGTGCTGGCCTATTGCCGGTCTGGTGCCCGATCAACGAAACTGGCGGAAATGGCGCAGAGAGAATCCGGAAAAAATCAATCCTCCTCGGCTGACACCAGCCGGTTCAACGTTGTCATTGTCGGCGGCGGATCTGCCGGTATCGCGACCGCCGCCAGCATGCTGAAGCGCAACCGGAAAATCTCGCTCGCCATCATCGACCCGGCTGACGACCATTATTACCAGCCGGGCTGGACGATGGTCGGCGGGGGTGCCTTCTCCGCAGAATTCACGCATCGCAAGGAAAAGGATCTGATCCCTGCTAGGGCAAAGTGGATAAAATCTGCGGTCGCCTCCTTTGACCCGGACAACAACACCGTCATGACGGCTGATGGGCAGGCAATCGGATATGATGTTCTGATCGTCTGTCCGGGCATCAAGCTCGACTGGGCAGCAATTGACGGCTTGCCCGAGACATTGGGAAAAAACGGCGTCACCTCCAATTACCGCTTCGATCTCGCGCCCTATACTTATCGGCTGGTCAAAGAACTGACCAGCGGGACAGCCTTGTTCACCCAGCCACCGATGCCGATCAAATGCGCAGGCGCGCCCCAAAAGGCCATGTATCTATCCTGCAGCAAGTGGGAAAAACAGGGCGTTCTCGGCAATATTGACGTGCAGTTCCACAATGCAGGTGCTGCGCTGTTTGGCATCAAGGAATATGTGCCAGCCTTGATGGAATATGTGGAACGCTACAACGCGCATCTCAACTTGGAATCCCGGCTGGTCGCCGTCGATGGCCCCGCCCAGATTGCAACATTCGAACAGAAACATGGCGAGGAAACCAAAAGGGTCGAAGTCGCTTTCGACATGATCCATGTGGTCCCGCCGCAACTGGCTCCCGATTTTATCCGCTCCAGTCCGCTAGCCGCCGAAAGCGGCTTCGTCGATGTCGATCCGGCAACCCTGCGGCACAGCAAATATGCCAATATATTCTCGCTCGGCGATGCCTGCAGCGCGCCCAATGCCAAGACGATGGCTGCAGTGCGCAAACAGGCGCCGATCGTTGCTGTCAATGCGCTGGCTGCCCTCGACGGCAAGCCGCCGGTCGCCGATTATGACGGCTATGGCAGTTGCCCGCTGACCGTCGAACGCGGCAAGGTCGTGCTGGCCGAATTCGGCTATGGCGGCAAATTGCTGCCAAGCTTTCCCAACTGGCTAATCGACGGCACAAGGCCATCGCGGCTTTCGTGGTTGCTCAAGGACACGATCCTGCCACCGGTCTATTGGCATGGTATGCTCAAGGGGCGGGAATGGATGGTCAAGCCGCACCGCATAGGATCGGAATAAGCCATTCCATGAAAATATCCCGCTATTTGCCGATCCTCGATTGGGGCCGCCGCTATAACAGCACCACGCTGACCAATGACGGCGTCGCGGCCATCATCGTCACGATCATGCTGATCCCGCAAAGCCTTGCCTATGCCATGCTGGCCGGTTTGCCGCCGGAAATCGGGCTCTATGCCTCGATCCTGCCGCTCATTGCCTATGCGATTTTCGGGACCAGCCGGACCCTGGCCGTCGGACCGGTGGCGGTGGTGTCACTGATGACCCTGACCGCCGCCAGCGCAATTGCCCTACCCGGCAGCGCCGAATTTATCGCGGCCGCATTGGTTTTGGCTCTATTGTCAGGCATCTTCCTCCTGCTTCTGGGCATATTCAAGCTCGGCTTTCTGGCAAACCTGCTCTCCCACCCAGTGGTGTCGGGATTCATCACCGCCAGCGGCATCATCATCGCGACCAGCCAGCTGAAATCGATTTTCGGCATCAAGGCAAGCGGCGCGGCGATGCCCGAACTGGTTTCCAGCATTGCCGCGACGATCGGCACCACCAATATGCCGACGCTGATCATCGGCGTTTCGGCGACCGCCTTTCTCTTCTGGGTCCGCAAGGGCCTGAAACCATTGCTGATGCGCTTTGGCCTGCCCGCCCGTCCGGCGGAACTGATCGCCAAGGCCGGACCGATTGCCGCCGTTGCCGTTTCGACCATAGTGACGATCCTGTTCGATCTGGAGGCCAAGGGGGTCAAGG
>JAGXGT010000032.1 GCA_024636595.1 Sphingomonadales bacterium
CCGCGCTCAACTACAAATGGCTCCAGACAAGCCCATTCCTCATCGCTCATCAAACCCCGGATCAAAATAGCCCCCATGCAAAAGCTACCTTGAATCAGAAACTAAGCGATTTGGGAATCCCCTTTGTCAACACGTCCTAGGTGATTCTGGCCTCAATGACCGAATAGGAAAAACTAAAGCGGGACGTTGAATCTTAGAAAATTAAGCGCGGCGATCTTCCAGAAAACCTTGTGACCCAGCACAGTCACGATGCCAAAATCATGTTCACCATGTGGGTCATTGTCTTGGGTGAAATCATCAAATTTTGTTACTGCGTCGATGATCTGCGGCATCACCCCGCTTTTGAGTTCGGATATACCGCTAGTGACAAAAAGCTGCCCGCCCATATGATCACAGCGCAGCTTGTCGTTGAGTTTGCGTATCAGTGCGGTTCGTTCAGCCTCTGGATTTTGAGCACAATTATTCTGTTCGTGACTAGCCATAGTCTCGGTTCCTTTTGTTTGTGATGTTTGGTGGTTAGGGAGGGGCTATCAAATCAGCTTGATAAGCTTCCGCTGGGCATCCCTGTTACCCTCGATGTAGCGTTCAGTAGTCGTAAGAGCGCGGTGTCCGGCGAGTTGCTGGATATCGCGCAACGATCCGCCGGTTTTACTGATCAATCGTGCTGTTTGGGTAATGAATGTTCGGCGCCCTGAATGGGATGAACAACCGACAAGCCCGAGCTGCGCATAAACATCGTGAAACCAGTTTACGATGCTGCGCGGTGTCATATGGCTTCCGCGTTCTGATAAAACCAACGGACCTTGGGCTGGATTGCCTAGCGAGCGATGATAAGCCGTCAATGCCGTCTTCAGATCGCCATGCAGCGGAATATGCCTGCCGCTTCCATATTTCGCGATATGTTTGCACACTCTGATTTGATCACCAATGCGGCCATTGGTCTTGAGCACCATCGGCCATGTTATGCCTGCTATCTCGCAGGCGCGAAGACCTGCTTTGAAGCTGAGCATGATGATCACTGTGTTGCGGTAATGATGGCGCTGGCCGGTAGCGCGCGTCAACAAACGACGCACGTCAGCCGGTTCCAGCACCCGAGCGGGTTGCCGTTTCATAAGTTATGTCCTGATATGGTTGGTGAAATGCAGCGCGTTTGAAACCTCGACTACCATTTTATGTTAGCACAGAAACGCCATAATGTAAATATAGTTGTATTATATCAAGAGTTTAGGTGAATTTGACAGCCGTAAACTGATACGTTCGGGTGCTTGGACCGGTGATGCGAAGGCGAGAGGATCGGGGGAAAATTTACCGTAATTTCGCTTGAAATGCGATTTACAGGGTGATAAAAAATGCTTGCAGATTTAGATAATAAACTATGATTATTCATAAGGTTACGGGACTCGAACCACTAAAATACTTGATTTCTGGGGGCCAAATTTTGGGGCCACAAGATTCGATAATCAAAAATATATATATTATACAATAGCTTAATATTCAGATGTGGGTCCTCTTCTGGACCATTATACGTTCGCAAGTGTTCGTCAAAGCTTGCAAAAACTTCAGAAAACTGAATAAAATTGTGCTCAATTGGCTGTGGTTGGCCCTGCGTGGTCGGCGCCAGACACAATCTGCCGGGGGCTCTAGATCAAGCGGTTATCGGAACGGATCGAAATCAACATTTGACCACATATTCCGTGCTAGCCCCCCAAATTCGTCCTGACACAAAAATCCTACTGGCGGTAAAATATCCAGGCAGCCCAAAGCCACCCCCCTATGAGCAACGTCCCTCCGATCGGCGTGACAGCACCTAGCCATCGCGGCGCACCAAAGGCCATCGCATATAATGTCAGCGCGAAAAGGACCGAGCCGATAAGAAGCAAAATGGCCGGGCCTCTGGCAAAGCCCATGATCGCCAGGGCGGCGATGGCATGGGTCAATTGATAGAGCCCGCCCGTTCTCAACCAGTCCGCTTCCTGTTGTCCTGGTGCAGCATGGGCGCCGAAAGCACCCGCAGCCACTGCCACTGCTGCCGAAACAGCTGCAAAAAATCCAATCAGCACATCTGATCCTTCTCATTACCGAGCAATGTAGTCATGACTTGACCCGGACGCCGCGGGTTTGTTTTGGCGCGACCAGATGGAACAAAAGCGCCCGTGACGATCGCTGGGATGCCCTTAAATATTTCGCCCAAGCCATATAGCCGGAATATTCCCCTGGGAACACCCTTGCATCCGATCAACGCTTCGGACTGGAAAATATTTGACCGCTCAGCGACGGCTGGACGACCGGCGATACTTGTCGCAAAAGGGAGCGAACAGCAGCCCAGTCCGAATATCGGCGAACATGACAAGGCGAAAATATGTTGACCAAGACATGCAACACGATGCGACACGCGAAACTATCGATCTTCCTTGATCCGTCGAGATTGCACAAATTCATTGGCGCGGTCCTGAGAGTGCTGGTTGCAATAACCTTGCTGTCGACGCCCGCCATGTCGATCGCCGCGGGGAAGGGCGCAGAGCGGACCGCTTACCCGGCGGTGCTGCCGTTTCGGGATCGTGCGGCTCTTGTGGACGTTTGGCTGCAAGAGCGCCTCGACACCATCGTCCCCATGATCATGCGCGAACAAGGCGTTGACATGTGGGTCCTCGTCGCGCGCGAGAATTTCGAGGAGCCGGTGGTCGCCTTGATGCTCAATGCCGAGAGCTTCTCGGCCCGACGTCGCACCATATTGGTGTTCTACGATCCCGGCGTTGGCAAGCCGGTCGAACGGCTGACCATCAGTCGCTATGGCCTGGGTGACATGTTCAAGGCCGCCTGGACGCCGGAAGCGCAGCCCGACCAGTGGCGTCGGCTCGCTGAAATCATCGCTGAAAGCAATCCGCGCAAGATTGCGATCAATTCATCAAAGCTCACCGCCTATGCCGATGGCATGACGCTGAGCGCCTATGACGAGATGATGGAGGCACTGCCCGCCGCGTTCAAATCGCGGGTCATCCGTGATGAAGTGCTGGCGGTTCGTTGGCTGGAAACGCGAACGCCATCGGAAATGGCGCGCTACCCGGAAATCGTCGCGCTGGCGCACGCGATCATCGGCGAAGGGCTCTCGGACAAGGTCATAACCCCCGGCGTCACGACCACCGACGACGTCGTCTGGTGGTTTCGCGAAAGAATTGCGCAACTCGGGCTGGAAACCTGGTTCCAACCCTCAGTGGCCATCAGTCGCCGGGGAGCAAAGGAATCGCTGGAGGGTGATACTGTCATTGAGCAAGGCGATATGCTCTGGACCGACTTTGGGATTACATATCTCCGCCTGAATACCGACACGCAGCAGAACGCCTATGTTCTGCGCGATGGTGAGACGCAGGCACCGAAAGGCTTGCGCGATGGTCTGACTGCCAGCAACCGCGTTCAAGATGCGCTTGCTTCGTCGTTCAAGGCGGGCGACAGCGGCAACGCCATTCTCCTGCGTGCGCGAGACAAGGCTATCGCCCAAGGGCTGGAGCCCAGCATCTATTCGCACCCGATTGGCTACCACGGCCACGGGGCAGGGACCGCGATAGGCTTCTGGGACGACCAGAACCCCGGTCCGCGCGGAGAATATATCGTGCGCCCGAACACGGCGTGGTCAATCGAACTCAGCGCCACCGTGCCGGTTCCCGAATGGGACCAGCAAAAGATAGACTTCAAGACAGAAGAGGATGCGTTTTTCGATGGCACAAACGTGCAATATATCGACGGTCGTCAAAAGGAGTTTTATCTGATTGGACGGGCGAGCGCGGGAAGTGGACAGCGATAAAGCCAGCCTACTGACCGGCCCGTTGTTTTAGGAAACGCATGGCCTCTTCCTCGCTGACGACATCGGCATATTTGGCGTTCATGTCGAACAGATTGGCTTCGTGGGGCGCTTCGTGCCGGTCGCCGCAGGCATCGGCCACAACCGCGGTGCGAAAGCCGTGTGACATCGCGTCGACGCAGCTGGCACGGACGCAGCCGCTGGTGGTCAGGCCGGTCAGCAGCACGCTGTCCACGCCCATGGCGGTGAGGGTGGAGGCGAGGGAGGTTCCGAAAAAGGCGCTGGGATATTGCTTGGTGATGACCAGTTCGTCTTCTCGAGGTTCCAGTCCCTTGGCAAAGGCCGCCATCGGATTGCCCGCGATGAAATAGCGCAGCGGCGCGGCCTTCTCAAAAAAGCGGCCACCGTCCATGGCGCTGCGATGATAGGATACATTGGTCAAAATGACGGGAAGTTTTGCCGCATGGGCTGCGTCACGTAGCCGCAGGGCGGAGGCCAATGCCTCATCCACATCGGCGTAGAGATCGCATTCCGGATCGAAATAGCCCTGGCAGAAGTCGATCATTATCAGCGCGGGCCGCTGGCCAAAGCCGACTTTGTTATCATAGGCCCGGCGATAATTTTCGAGCAGATCGTCTTCGCTCATCGCGCTGTCTTCCTTTCATCCAGCCGCGGCCGGGTTTGTTGCCGCTGCTGGTATCTGTTGTCGTCAGCAAATCTCGGGCAGGATGGCGGGCGGGACATAGTTTCGCAAGAGATTGCTGGAAAAATCTGTGCCGCGCCGCATGATGGTGTGGTCAGACGGTTTTCGTGGCGGTGATGAGGCAATAGCGCAAAATTGAGCGGCGATAGGCCCACTCAAGAAACCGGCCGGTAACCCGATATTTGATCTGTCCGGACCATCCCAGATTTTTGCCGGTGTCAGCAACGGAATGTCCCCGCCGCAGTTTTCGGACGAACCGCGCGAAGCCGGGCATGACATGCTCGCTGACATCGATGATGCGGATGTCACTAAAGCCGCTTTCCTGCAACTGCCGCCTATAATGGTCCCGGTGCACGATATTGGCTTCGGCGATATGCGAGCGGCGCAGCATCCAGCGGAGCAGCCGATGGACAAAGGAGCCCGTATTATGCTGGTCGGCCAGCAGGAAGTCGGTCAGCGCCAATCGGCCTGACGGTGCGAGATGCTGTCGGGCCAACCCGACAAAATCCGGACGGCTGGGGAAATGATAGGCACAGTCCAGCGCCACGATATGGCTCGGCCGGTCGCCTTGCAGCGCCAGCCACCAGACTTCGGGATCGTTTATATCGCCCCGCATGATCGCGGCGGCAGCGTCCTTGAAGCCGACTTTCGCGAGCTTGGTTTTGGCATAGACGGTCTGGCTGGAGGACAGATTGGCGCCCCGGACCCGGGCCACGCCGAAATGCTCCAGCCAAAGGAGCAGCTGGTCGCCGCAGCCAAAACCCGCGTCGAGCAGCACCGACTGTTCGCCCAGCCCAGCCTGATCGCCAAGCAGCTGTGCGAGCGCGCGGCACGCATCGGAATAGTCGTTCGCGGTGTGCCAATAGCCCAGATTGCCCCAGGACTGGCCGTCCCGATTGAGCGCCAGTTCGGCCAGATCATGGAATTCCGCCATCGCTCAGGTCGCAGCGGCCGCGCTGTCTTCCCACGGGATGGCCGCGCCCAATTGCTTGGCCACCGCCACCGAAGACTCGACCGCAGCTTCCAGCAACGGAATTTTCTCTGCCATATAGGAACCGCATAGCCACAGATTGTTGCCGGGCTGGTTCTGGCTTTCGCGCAACGCGGTGGCCGCCTTACGGCTATCCCGCGTTACCGTTGGCCGGGTGAAATCGACCCGGGCCAGTTCGCGGTTGGGGGCGACTCGGCGCATCGGGTTCCAAGTCTGGAAGACCGCTTCCTGACCGGACAGACGGGCAATCGCCTTGGTCAGGTCAACAGACACTTCGGCCCGGCTGCCGCCCCTCGGCAAATGATAGCTGACCGGGGACAGGCCTTTCACCGGCGCGGGCAAGATTTGCTGATCGGTGTGGACGCTCATGGTCGACCGTTCGAACGGGACGCGGTCCAGCAAGGCCCGGCGCTCGTCAAATCCGGATATCATGGCCGCCGCCTGCTGCGCTTGGGCGGCAATCACCACCTGATCGAAACGATCGTTCGCGCCCGCCCGGGTGGTTACCCTGAGCTGCTGGTCGTCCGGCGCAATGGCGGCGATAGGGCTGTTCGTGCGCAGATCCACATCGACCAGCATGCGCGGGACAATGTCGTCCACTCCCTTGGCGGCGCTCATGATCCCGATCTCATGAATACCACAGGTCAGATATTCCAGCATGATGTCGGCGGGATAGTCGCGCACCGCCTGATAGTCGCAGGTGCAGGTGACCGACAGCATTGGCAGCAGGACGGTTTCGGCGAATTCCCGGCCCACGCCGGATTGCTCCAGATATTCACCGAAGGACAAGTCCGCCAGATCAGTCCGGTCGATATCGCGTTTAGCCCGGGCGAAAAATCGCCGGCTCTGCAGGCCTATGGTCCAGGCTGCCTGACTCAGCCAGCTGCGCCCTTTCAGATAGGAGACTTGCGATTCTCCCCAACGGATATTGCCATAATGCAGGACGACACGGCCCGCGTCGTCGGCGAATATCCCGCTATGATCGCTGGTCACCATCTCGACGCCGATATGGTTGTAGAGCGCGAACAGATTCTCGTAATAGCCGCGGCAGAAAATGCGCAGCGGGATATCGATCCGGCGGGCGATGCCATTGCTGACATAATCTACGCTATGCGCGCCCATCCCGGCGCGCGCCTGACTTTCAAAGACGGTAACCCGATATTTGTTCTTCAGCAAATAGGCGGCAGACAGTCCGGCAATACCCGTGCCGATCACGGCGAGACTGGGTTTTTGCCGATGGTTTGCCGCCGATTCCATCAGGCGTAATAAGCCACGCTTTGCATCGCGGTCGCCATCAATTCGCGGCGGCTGTTCCATATGCTCATATATTGGCTGCTCGCGCCGTGATCGGCATGGTGTGTGTGGGAATCGATCAGCCACCAGCCATCTTGCGTTGTCAGCTCTTCTGCGATGATATTGATCTGCCAGTTCATCGAGCTGACCATGGCATTCTGGTCGAGCAACCCCATCACCGAAGGCGGCAGGCTGTCGCACATGCAGAGGATTTCCGCGACAGGGTCGAGACCGACACGCTGTTTCAGCCGCATCCAGCGGGTCAGACGGTTTGTCTTGGTGCTGGTGTCGATCCGCTTGCCGACATATTCCATATTAGAGGTAAAAAATTGCGGCGGGCCGCTATGCAGATCTGCATTGTCAGGCAAGGGCGGAAAGTCCGGCGCCATAATGTCCGATGTCTTGACGTCGGTGGCCCGGGGCGCGGCAAAAATGAAATTGCAATGAAGCCCGAGACCCTTGTCACCGAAAATCTCCGACTGCACAAAAGCGGTACTCTTGCCGCGACGCAGCATCGCGGTTTTCGCGGTCAATGTCCCGAACAGCGGGCCGGTGAAGGCGACTTGCGCCGATCGCAGGGGCGGCAAGTCATCTTCAATATGGCTGGCGGCGTGATAGGCAAGCGCGCCGGACAACCCGCCAAATGCGGTGCGCCCCTGGGTCCAGCTTTGCGGCAGATCGACCGGATGGTCCGGTCCGCCGGGTCCGCATTGATCGAGCAGTTGAGAAAGGGCGACGGGCTGAGTTTGTGTATCTGTCATGGCTTCCGCTTATCGGGCTAGTCGGCTGAAATCTACTGGTAAGTTCGCTGACGACATTTACAAAAGCAAGTATCTGTTTTATAGCTTTGTTGTTTTTTCAATCTCTTAATTGGAGATATTGCAATGAGCTATACCAACACCCTGACCCGCGCCGATCTTGCCGATACAATGAACCGGCAGGTGGGCCTTTCTCGTGCGGATAGCGCAGTCATGGTGGAATCGATTCTTGATCATATGATCGACGCGCTGGTCGACGGCGAAAATGTCAAGATTTCGGGATTTGGTACGTTCGTATTGCGCGACAAAGGGGAACGCACCGGCCGCAACCCCAAAACCGGGGTTGAAGTGCCAATTGCGCCGCGCCGGGTGCTGACTTTCCGTGCCAGCCAAACGATGCGTGACAGGATTATCGCCGCAGGTTAATGGACCCGGCGAACCGGGAGAGTAGAGGATGACCAAGGAACAAGGGGCTTTCCGGACCATCGGAGAGCTGTCGAAAGAGCTTAGCATCAAGCCCCATATTTTGCGCTATTGGGAAGACCAATTCGCGATCCTGAACCCGCTTAAGCGCGCGGGAGCGCGGCGCCATTATCGCCCGGAAGATGTTGAGATCGTCAAAACGATCAACCGCCTGCTCAACGAAGAAGGCTATACCATCAAGGGCGCGCGCAAATTTTTGGCCTCGCGGCATGGTCCGTCGGAGATGGTCGAAGATGTTCCACGGTCCGTCTCCAAGGCATTGCCTTTGGCGGGAAATAATCTTGAGGATAACAGTCTGATTCTGGCGGAACTTAAATTGATCCGCAATCAGTTGTCAAATGCACTAAATGAGGCTTAGCCAGTCGGTAGTGAGCATTAGATACGGTTCGCCCTGACGGCTCATTTTTCATCGTTATCGATATTGCGTTGTTCGAACCAGTCTCTCAAAAACGCTGCCTGACAGCCGGAAAAGCCGTTGGTGCCCACGGCCGAGCAACTGTTGGGTCGCCCTAGTCGAGCATCGTCCTCATGGTTCTGGAATTGCGCTGACCACGACATGGCATATTGCGCTTCCTCTTGCTTTTCTTTTTCCCGAATCGCCTTCGGTATCCGGTATCTTTCCGATTCGGGCTGGTGCGCGCAGACGACGATTTCACCCTCGGTGGATTCTGGACATTCGTCTTCACCATAAGTGAGCAAAACCGACCATCGCTCGGTTTCGTCCGCTGGTGCATTCGGTTCTGCAGATTTTGCCGGTGAGATGATCAGCAGCGATCCCGTTGCCAAAAACGCGACGAATGACCGGGCTGACAAGTTGACGATAGCAATGATCCTTGATCCAGTTGCCGAAGCAGGTGCAGGATCCTGATCCTATAGGACCGAATATTTCCCCTGCCTGAACCCGCGACCGGGTAGGGAGGGATCGTCTATCGCGGATTGATCAATGGAATATGGGGGCAATAGGATAGTTCAACCGCGGGTCAGAAACTACGTACCGTTGCTCTAGTCGTAATCCGGCCCCAGTTCCGGATCCAGATCTCTTGGCCGGGTGAAGCGGTCGAGCGCGCCGCACTTTTCGGTAACGTCGGCCCAGCTCTCGATTGCGAGCGTCATCTCGGCCAGCGCAGCGGTCGGATATTTGGTTTCGACTTCTTCGCGGACCGGGGAAGTGCCGTCATCGGGAACGAGGTCAAAGATCAGATCCTCCAGTCCGGGATTATGACCAACCATCAGAATATGGTCTGCATCGGCATTGGCCCCCCGCAACACATCAAGCAGGGTCGCCGAAGAGGCGAGATAGATTTTGCGATCCCAGGTCGGTTCCATCGCCAAACCTCTGGCTTCCTCGACATTTTCCAGGGTCTCGATGACCCGAACGGCGGGGGAGGCGAGAATTTGATCGAAGGTGAGTCCCTTGTCCCGGATGAAACGGCCCATCACTGCGGCCGCACGCTTGCCTTTCTTGTTGAGAGGACGATCAAAGTCGCGGTCGACCGGATCATCCCAGCTAGATTTGGCGTGGCGCAAAAGGGTTAGTTTTTTCATTGCCGGTTGCCATGCATCAAACTTGTTTCAGTTGGAAGACCGGATTGCGTCATTTCTGATTTGGCCTTGCGGATCTCTGCCAGCGCCTGTTCCAGCGGCATGCGTTCGACTGGTGTGCCTTCCGGAAAGGCGGTCAGCAGACGCGAAGGGAAGGCCGATGACAGGATGACAAAATGGCCATGATCATCGGCGCGGCGAATGATCCGGCCAAAGGCCTGCGCCAGTCGCGCGCGAATGATCCGGTCATCATAGGCGCTGCCGCCACCCGCCAGCCGCCGGGCGCGGTGAAGAATATTGGGGCGCGGCCACGGTACCGACTCCATCACCACCAACCGCAGGCTTTGCCCGGGGACATCGACGCCGTCGCGCAGAGCATCGGTACCAAGCAGACTGGCCTTGGGGTCATCGCGGAAAATATCGACCAAGGTGCCGGTGTCGATCGGATCGACATGCTGGGCATAGATCGGCAGGCCGCTTTGCGCCATCCGGTCGGCGATCCGGGCATAGACCGTGCGCAGGCGGCGAATGGCGGTAAACAGGCCGAGCGTGCCGCCGCCCGACGCTTCGATCAGCTGCGCATAGGCACCAGCAAGCCCCGCCATATCGCCGCGTTTCACATCGGTGACGATGATGACCTTTGCCTGATTGGGATAGTCGAAAGGGCTAGCCACTTCGAATTCCTGGGGAGCATGTTCCAGATGGATTGCCCCGCTGCGCGCCCGGGCTGTATCCCAGCCGCCGCCGCCTTTCAGCGTGGCGGAAGTGATCATCACGCCGTGCGCGGGTTTGGTGACGACTTCGGTGACCGGAATAGTCGGATCGAGCCAGTGACGGCAAATGCCGATATCATATTCGCGGCCCTCGAAACGGTCGATCATCAGCCAGTCGACGAAATCGGGATCGGCTGGTCCGCCAATGCGCGACAGGAGCGAGAGCCAGCCTGACAAAGTATCGCACCGCCAGCCCAAGCTGGAAAGCGCGCCTTCCATCCGGGCGCGGGCCTGCGCATCCATCCAGTCGGGGCCTTCCTCGATCAGATGTTCGATCCGCTGACCCAGGCGCACCAGCGGTTTGAGCAAAGCATCCATCGCCTCGGCGGCGGTCGCGACTGCATCGATCATCGGGCCCTCGACGTCGGACAGCTCGGTTTCCAGCCCATAGCCGGCATCGGCGCTCTGGCTTTCATCGCGGGCGAAGACCATGGCGCGAACCTCGTGTAGCAGGGCTTCGATCGGGCCAAAGGGTTCGCTTTCGCCCAGACGTTGAAGCCAGCCATCGCCGGGCATCGCTTCGGCGGCAAGGCGGGCGCTTTCGATCGCGCGACCGCCTTCTTCGTCATAGGATGCAAGATCGGCGAGTCGCGCAGCGAGACCGCGACGGCGGCCACGATTTTTCGTTTCCGGCCCGATCACCCAGCGGCGGATCTCGATCGCTTCCTGGCCGGAAAGTCGCGCGGCGAACATTGAATCGGCGGCGTCAAACAGATGATGGCCTTCGTCAAAGATCAGCCGGGTCGGGCGGTTCTGTTGCTCGCGGCCGCGGGCGGCGTTGACCATGACCAATGCATGGTTGGCAATCACGATATCGGCCTGCTGGCTGGCCCGGGCGGCTTTCTCGATGAAGCACTTCCGGTAATGCGGACAGCCGGCATAGACGCATTCCCCGCGCCGGTCGGTCAGCGCGGTTGCCCCATTGCGGCGGAACAGGGTGGTGAGCCAACCGGGCAGATCGCCGCCGATCATGTCACCGTCTTTGCTATAGGCGGCCCAGCGCGCAACCAGATGGGCTAGGATGGCCGCCCGCCCGGTGAACCCGCCCTGCAAGGCGTCTTCCAGATTGAGCAGGCAGAGATAATTTTCCCGGCCCTTGCGCACGACGACCTTCTTGCGAAAGGTCGCTTCGTCGGGATAGATGCGCCGGGTCTCGCGGTCGAGCTGGCGTTGCAACGCCTTGGTGAAAGTTGAAATCCACACCGCACCGCCGGCCTGGCTGGACCACAGCGATGCCGGGGCCAGATAGCCGAGCGTCTTGCCGATTCCCGTCCCAGCTTCCGCGAGCAGCATATTGGGTGCACCCTTGATCCTGCGCGGGTTGAAGATTCCGGTGACCGCAGCGGCATAGTCTTTTTGACCCTTGCGATCCTCGGCGCCCTTACCGGTCAGGGCATTGAGCGTGGCCAGCGTATCTTCGCGGTTTAAGGTGATCGATTTGGGGGCCGGACGCGGCGGCTCTTCTTCCCATTCGTCCAGTTTGGAGAACAGCCAGCGTTCCGCCTCGACCGGCTTCTCCAGCTTTCGGCCCACTTCCGCCGCCCAGGGCCAGCGGAGCCGGTAGAGCGCCTGCGCGCTGCTCCAGGCACCTTCCCGCTCTTTCCAGAAGGGGGCTTCCAATCCTTCCAGCAAGAGCCGCGCTGCTTGCCGATAGAGAGCCGCACTATCGGCTTCCTGCTCTGGCGGGATGAGGCCAAGCGTCTTGGCGAGGCCGGCCGGGGTCGGGACGATGAACTGGGCCGGATGGATGAAGGCGAACAGCTCCAGCAGATCCAGACCGGACAGGTCCGGATAGCCGAGCCTCTGTCCCAAAAGCGGCGCGTTGAGCAGGATATGCGGCGTTTCCGCAACCCGGCCAATCGCTTCGCCCTTGCCGATCGCGCGGGTTTCGCCATCACTGTTGCAAATCCAGATGCCGCTATGGCTGGCGTGAAGCGCAGGATAGGGGAGCGGCGACGTCATTTATCCGGATATCACCGGCACACCAGCGATCCATGGATGGATGAACATCAGGATGGCATATAAAATGGCGGTAATGACGAGGCTCAACAGTTCGCGGCCAGCGGTTGCGACCTTCGCCGGTTTTACCCAGGCGCCTTCGTTGCGCGATACCGTGATGATCGAGATCAGCGCCCAGAGACCAAGGCCGCCGAACAGCACCAGAGATTTGTTATCGCCATTGGCCAGGAGATGGCCGATGGCCCAAACCAAAACACCGGTCAGCATCGGATGCCGGATCCACTGCCGGATCCGCGATGCGCCCTGGGCTGCCCCGATCAGCAGAATCGCAAAGAACATCAGCGTCATATTGGCATGGCGGCCCCAAGCCGGCGGGTCATAGACAAATTCCGCCGGGGTCGAGCGCCAGCCGAAGATCATTAGAGCCAGCGAACCGAGCAGCAGCAGCGCGACCAGACCTTTGTGTGGTCCTTCGCCAATGGCACCCTGAATCGAGGCGCGCACGCCCGGCGTGACGGATTTCATCAGATGCATGATGCTCCACAACAGCACCCCGGCAATCAACATTCCCATATCCAATCTCCTGCTTTCGTCCCGTTCTAACTTGCTATACAGGCTAAGGCCACTATTTGCGCAGCATCCAGAGAAAAACAGGACAATTTTGTGACCGACTATCGTGAAGCAGGAGAGAATTCCAAAGCGTGGCCATTCGAGGAAGCCCGCAAGCTGCTCAAACGCTATCGCGGCGAGCGCGGTGCGCCTGCTCCCAAGCCGGGTGGCGAGCCAATGCTGTTCGAAACCGGCTATGGTCCTTCGGGCCTGCCGCACATCGGCACGTTCAACGAAGTGTTGCGGACGACCATGGTGCGCCATGCCTATGAAACGCTGACCGGTAATCCGACAAGGCTGATCGCGTTCAGCGATGATATGGACGGGTTTCGCAAGGTGCCGACCAATGTCCCCAATCAGGATATGTTGGCAGAGCATCTGCACAAGCCGCTGACGCAGGTTCCCAATCCCTTCGAAACCGAGCACGAAAGCTTTGCCGCGCATAACAATGCGATGCTGCGGGAGTTTCTCGATCAATTCGGCTTCGACTATGAATTTATCTCGTCAACCGAGCAATATCAGAGCGGCGCGTTTGACGAGACGCTGAAACTGGTGCTGGCGCGCAACCAGCAGATTTTGGACATCATGCTGCCGACATTGGGCAAGGAGCGGCAGGCGACTTATTCGCCGATCCTGCCGATCAGCCCGAAAACCGGTCACGTCTTGCAGGTACCGGTCGAGATCGTTGATGCCGACGCCGGAATCGTCCGGTTCGAGGATCAGGGCGAGATGATCGAGCACAATATTCTTTCCGGTGGTGCCAAGCTGCAATGGAAGGTCGACTGGGCTATGCGCTGGACCGCGCTGGGCGTCGACTATGAAATGTACGGCAAGGACCTGACCGACAGCGGTGTGCAGTCGGGCAAGATTGCCAAGGTGCTGGGCGCGCGCAAGCCGGAAGGGCTGATCTACGAAATGTTTCTCGACGAAAAGGGCGAGAAGATATCCAAGTCCAAGGGCAATGGCCTCAGCCTCGACGAATGGCTGCGCTATGGCTCCGAAACCAGTCTTGCTTTCTACATCTTCCGCGAGCCGAAGTCGGCGAAGCAGCTGCACATGGGCGTCATTCCCAAGGCGGTCGACGAATATTTCCAGTCTCGCGCCCTCTGGCATGAGCAGACACCGGAAAAGCGGCTCGGCAACGCGGTGCATCATGTCCACAATGGCGATGTGCCGAAAGACACGATCCCGGTCACCTTTGGTCTGCTGCTCAATCTGGTTGGCGTGATGGGCGATGCCGATCGCGAGCAGATCTGGGGCTATTTGCGCCAATATGCACCGGATGCGACGCCGGAGCGCTATCC
>JAGXGT010000033.1 GCA_024636595.1 Sphingomonadales bacterium
CTCCTAACGACGCATTTTGTTATTATTGCTCGCCGTGTGTCGCGTTGTTTGGTTTTGTAGTCAACCCAACATTCCTATCGATAGTGATAGGTAATATCTCGGGATGTTACCTGCCTATTCAATAGTCCCGATCAATTCGCCGACCGGATATTCTTCGCCATCGGCCTGGACGATGATTTTCAGTTTGCCGGTTGCCGGGGACTCGACTTCCTGGGTCGATTTTTCATTTTCCAGCGCATAAATTTCCTGGCCGGCGGTGACGTCTGCGCCATCCTCCACCAGCCATTCGGCGAGAATGCCGGATTCCATGCTTAACCCCAGTTTTGGTATGCGTATTTCTGTTGCCATGGTTGTTTCTTCTATCCCAAAATCTTGTGAACTTCGCGCTCGATATCATCCTGGCTGAACATCCAGGCTTTCTCGATAGCTGGTGAAAACGGCACCGGAGCATAGCCCGAGCCGACTCGTCCCACTGGTGCCCTCAGTTCGGAAAACAGCTCTTCATGGATGCGCGAAGAAATTTCAGCGCCGGTGCCAAAGCTGCGCACCGCTTCGTGCACGACGACCGCAGCCTTTGTCTTGGCAACGCTTTTCAGCACGGTTTCCTCGTCAAACGGCGCGATTGTTCGCAGATCGACGATTTCGCAGGAAATACCATCCTCCGCCAGCTTGTCGGCTGCGGCATGGCATCTGCTGATAGCGCTGCCATAACCGATCAGGGTGATATCCGTACCTTCGCGGGGAATCGATGCCTTGCCCAACGGTACGGTGTGATCGGCCGCTGGCGCCGGACCCTTGACGAAATAGCCGGGCGTGTTTTCTATGAAGATCACCGGATTGTCATCCATGATCGATGAATAGAGCAAGCCATAGGCATCCTGCGGATTGGAGGCCGCCACGACTTTCAGGCCTGGGACATGGGCCAGCCAAGCCTCGAGCATATCGCTATGCTGTCCGCCCAGACCGGTGCCTGCACCGGTGGTCGTGCGGATTGTCAGCGGAACGCTAGTCTGGCCGCCTGACATGAAGCGCAATTTTGCCGCATGGTTGACGATCTGGTCCATCGCCAGGGTGATGAAATTCATCAGCATGATTTCGGCGACCGGCTTGTAGCCGACCAGCGCTGCGCCAACGGCGGCACCGACAATGGCTTGCTCCGAAATCGGCGTCGAGCGGACGCGGTCAGTACCATAAGTACCGGACAGCCCGGCGGTTACCTTGAACACGCCGCCGCCTTCCTTGTCGGCGATATCTTCGCCGAGCAGGATGACCTTGGGATCGTCCGCCATCGCCTTGTTCATGGCCATGTTGAGCGCTTGCGCGAACATGATGTCTTTCGGTTTTTCTGCTGTATCGCTCATGCTGCAATCTCCACGTCGAGGACATCGATGCGATATTCATCTCCGGATGGATAGTCGCTGTCGAGCGCGAACTTGGAAGCTTCGTCGATGATCGCGGCATTTTTTGCTTCAATCGCCGCAATGTCCGCCTCGCTGATCTGCAGGTCGAGCAATTGCTGGCGCAGGATCGGCATCGGGTCGTCCTTCTTCGCCTGCTCCATCTCTTCTTTCGGAATATAATGGCTGGTGTCGCCGAGCAAATGGCCGTGGAAGCGGAAGGTCATCGCCTCGATCAGGGTCGGGCCGTTACCGGCGCGGGCATATTCGACGGCTTCCTTGGCTGCGGCATACATGGCGCTGGCATCATTGCCGTTGACCTGAACCGAACGCAGGCCCAGCCCTTCGCCGCGCTGCTTGATTGAAGCAGAACCGGTGGTGTCACGCATATGCGTATGTTCGCCGTACAGATTGTTCTGGCAGAGGAAGATGACCGGCAGCTTCCAGATCTGCGCCATGTTCAGTCCCTCGTGGAAGGCGCCAATATTGGTTGCACCGTCGCCGAAGCAGCAGACCGTGACCTTGCCATCTTTCTCGAGCTGACTGGCCAGACCAAGGCCATTCGCGATCGGGATGCCCGAGCCAACAATGCCGGTCGTGACCATAACGCCGGTTGCCGGGTGGGTGATGTGCATTGGCCCGCCCTTGCCCTTGCAGGTGCCGGTCACCTTGCCAGCAAATTCCGCCCAGAGTTCCTTCGAGGGGATGCCCTTCGCCAACTGGTCGTGCAGGCCGCGATAGATGGTCACCAGATAGTCGTCCTGATTGACCGCCGCCATCATCGCGGAGGTCACAACCTCCTGGCCGCGCACGGGGTAATAGACAATTTGCAGCTGACCCGCTCCGATCATCTGCCGGAACTTGATGTCCGATTGCATGATCAGGTCAGCGCGCGTGAAAATATCGACGAGGACGTCTTTGTCCGCCATGTCTGTAGAGGCCAAGGCTTTGCTCCTTCATATCGCGCCCCTCTGATGGGGACGCTATTGTTGAAAACTTCATAGCGCGAGCAGGCTGACCCGCCACTATTGTTATAGGGAGTGAACCAAGAATGTCAGGCGCCCAGATCAAGCGTTTCTCGCGCCGCGAATAGACCGAGCAAGACCAAATAATAAAAGGCGCCGTATAGCGCGCAGGCCGCTCTTTTAGCGGGCTGCCCGCTTGGTTTCCACTTCCACCACTGTACGACCGGACGGGTGCAACTAATATTTCGATCGGCTAGCTATCAAAGCTGGCAGTTCGGTTGACCGAATGAATCCGTCTAACACGCTTCCAAGTCTTCCAATGGAGAATATGTATGACCGAGAACAGGCAATGGCTAATCAACGGACGCCCCAAGGGGCGCGGGCTGGTCGACGACGATTTCAAGAAAGTCGTCACTGCGGTGCCGGAGTGCGCCGAAGGCCATGTTCTGGTCAAAAACGAAATCCTGGGTTTTGACCCTGCGCAAAAAGGCTGGATGGAGAATATCGGAGGTTATGTCGCACCTACCGAAATTGGAGAAGTGATGAGAGGGTCGGGAATCGGAACCGTGATCGAATCCCGCCACCCGGACTTTTCAGCAGGGGACAAGGTCATGGGCATGCTGCGCTGGCAGGACTATGCCCATGTGCGCGGTGGTGAGTTGAACAAAATTCCCGACGATGATTTGTTGGCAGCCAATCTCGGCGCTCTGGGGACCACGGGCATGACCGCCTATTTCGGCCTGTTGAAACATGGTCGGCCGCAGCCGGGTGATACGGTTGTCGTGTCTGGCGCGGCTGGCGCGACCGGTTCCATGGTTGGACAGATAGCCAAGATCGCGGGCTGCCGAATCATCGGCATCGCTGGTGGTGCGGAAAAATGCAAATGGCTCACCGACGATGTCGGCTATGATATCGCGATCGATTACAAGAATGACGATGTCCGGGCAAAGCTGAAGGAACATTGCCCACAGTCGATAAATGTCTTTTACGATAATGTCGGCGGCAAGATATTGAACGCCGCACTGGCTCATATCGCCATGCATGCAAGGGTTGCGATCTGTGGCGGTATTTCGCGCTACGAGCAGGGCGACATGCCGGCGGGACCCGAGAATTATTTTAATCTCATCTTCAAGCGGGCCAGCATGTCGGGCTTCATTGTGTCCGATTATGCAAGCGAGTTTCCCGAAGCGAAAAAACGCATGCGGCAATGGATCAAGGAAGGCAGGATTACCTTCAAGGAAGATATTCAGGAGGGCTTTGACAATATTCCGGACACGTTGAAACGCCTGTTTGCAGGGCAGAATTTCGGAAAACAAATGCTTCGTCTGGATTGATACGGGTGAGGATGCCGCTAACTAAATGCGCAGTGCCCGCAACATGCAGGCTGTCATATGACATGTTTGTCACGAGGGGTTAAGTCATGAGCGAGCTGGAAGAATTTCGCACGGATGTGCGCGCATGGCTGGAAGAAAATTGTCCTGAAGAAATGCGCGACGGGGATATTACCGCCGAAGCCCAGTGTTGGGGCGGGCGGCAATGGGAGTTCCAGTCCGAAGCACGAAAAATCTGGTTCGAGCGGGCTCTGTCCAAAGGCTATACCGTGCCAAGCTGGCCGAAGGAATATGGCGGGGCCGGACTTTCCGCTGACGAAGCCAAAATACTGGACGAAGAGAGGCAGGCGATAAACGCGCGGAAGCCACTGAGCAATTTTGGTATCTCGATGCTCGGCCCCGCGTTGCTTGCTTACGGCACGCACGAGCAAAAAGCGCAGCATCTCAACGGGATCGCTCGCGGTGAAATAAGATGGTGTCAGGGCTATTCCGAGCCGGGCGCCGGTTCCGATCTCGCGTCGCTCAAAACGAAATGCGAAGACAAGGGTGACCATTGGCTGATCAATGGCCAGAAAATATGGACCTCGAACGCCGATATTTCTGATTGGATCTTCTGTCTGGTGCGCACCGATTTTGACGCCCCCAAGCATCAGGGCATTACGTTCATTCTGATCGACATGGCAAGCGAGGGCATCAGCGTGAAGCCGATCGTGCTGATCTCCGGCCATTCACCATTTTGCGAGACGTTTTTTGACGACGTCAAGGTGCCCAAAAACTATGGCGAAGGCAATCTCTCGGTTGTCGGAGAGGTCAACCGCGGCTGGGATGTCGCAAAAAATCTGCTGGTGCATGAGCGCGGCATGCTGGGCACGATGTCGCCGCTACGCGGAACAACCGGGCCCGAAAATCTTGGAAGCTTTGCCGCCGAGCACATTGGCCATGATTCCGCAGGACGTCTCGACGATCCCGCTCTTCGTCAGCGCATCGCGCAAGCACAACTCGACAATTGGGCGTATAACCTCACCGTCGAGCGGATGACCGACGAGGCCAATGCGGGCAACGGCTTGGGAGCCAAATCGTCGATGCTTAAATATGCTGCTTCGGAACTCACCAAACGCGGTACCGAATTGCGCATGGATATCGAAGGCACCGCCGCGGCAACCATCGGTGCAGACGGTATCGAATATGGCAGCCTCGCTAACAGCTGGCTCTATAACCGGGCCTATTCGATCCTGGGCGGCACGACTGAAGTGCAATTAAACATCATTTCCAAGCGCGTCTTGGGATTGCCGAGCCAATAGGGCCAATATAATATGCCGCTGATACTCAACGAAGAACAGGAAATGCTGCAGGACGCAGCAAATGGGTTCCTTAAGGAAAAGGCCCCCGTGGCGGCTTTTCGCAAGGTTCGCGACAACAAGCCTGCAGATGGTTTCTGCCGCGAGCTCTGGTCAGAAATGGCAGAAATGGGATGGGCGGGGATCATCGTCGATGAAACCCATGGCGGCAGTGGCTTTGGTTATGTCGGAGCCGGTGTGCTGGCAGAGCAAATGGGCCGAAACCTGACCGCGTCGCCCTTTTTTTCCACGTCCGTACTGGGTGCTACCGCGATCCAGAAATATGGCACCACAAAACAGAAAGATGAGAATCTGGCGGCGATCAGCAGTGGTCAAATGCTTTTTGCTCTGGCGGTGGATGAAGGTCCAAGACACAATCCCAGCCGGATCACATTTTCGGCCAAGCCTGCCGGCAACGGCTTTGTCCTGTCCGGTACAAAAACGTTCGTCGCCGATGGCCATGTGGCGGATAAATTGATCATCGCTGCGCGAACATCGGGAGCCGAGGGCGATCCGGAT
Source organism: Sphingomonadales bacterium (assembly GCA_024636595.1). Classification (GTDB taxonomy): domain Bacteria; phylum Pseudomonadota; class Alphaproteobacteria; order Sphingomonadales; family Sphingomonadaceae; genus Parasphingorhabdus. Next base: position 5,550 of record JAGXGT010000033.1, read on the forward strand.
GGTATCACTCTATTCCTGGTTGACGCAGATGCACCGGAAATCGAACGCGAGCGGACTCCCATGGTCGATAGCCGCAATGCAGCCAATATTTCCGTCGATGGGCTGGAGGTCACCGGCGATGATATTTTGGGTGAACTGGATGGCGGCTATGCGGCCCTGGAAGGCATTTTGTCAGCTGGCCGTGCCGTGCTGAGCGCAGAAATGTCAGGATCCGCGCAACAGGTTTTCGGCATCACCACGGACTATCTCAAAGAACGCGAGCAGTTCGGTCAGAAAATCGGATCCTTTCAGGGGTTGCAACACCGTGCCGCCCATCTGGCGACCGAAATCGAGATGATGAAATCAGCGGTGCTGAAATCGCTAAAGGATCTGGATCAGGATTTCGAAAATGCCGGCATGACCTGTTCGCTGGCCAAGGCGAAGACCGGCCAGGTCGCGCAGCTTGCGACCAAGGAAGCGATACAGATGCACGGCGGTATCGGCGTGACCGACGAATATGATGTTGGTCTCTATTTCAAGCGGGTCCACGTCGCGCAGCAGATGTTTGGCGACGCCGGCTTCCACAGCGATCGCTGGGCCAAAAATTCCGGCTTTTGATCAGCTGGGCGGCGGCCTAGCCGTCCTTGGCAGTTATATTGGCAGGACCAAAATGGGCAGTCATCGTGGCAATTTTTCCCGCGGGGTCAAACTCGAAAATATCGATGACTTCGACGATTATCACCGGCCCGTCGGCTCTGGTAATCTCTGCGCGGAACGGGAAAGCGGCCGCTTTGGCAGATATGCGGACGGGACCGGTCAGTTCGACCTTTGCGCCCCCAGAGAATGCATTGGTGTAAAATTGCAGGATTTCATCGCCGCGTTTGGGTTCCGTGCCAACCGGATCTTCGACCGAAGCGTCATCGGCATAGAGCGCCATGACCGCCGTCATATCGCCCGCGTTGATCGCGGCCAAATAGCGGTCAACGATTTGCTGCATATATTCCGGCGTGAGCATCGAGCATCCTTTCGCGTTAGATTGTGCCGGAAATAGATTGTCGGGGCAGGAGTGACTTCTGCTGAATTAGATAGGGAGATGAATATGTCGGGTCAATTGGCGGGCAAGGTTGCGATTGTGACGGGCGGTGCCTCAGGCATTGGCGCGGCAACCGTGAAGCGTTTTGTCGAGGAGGGCGCGAAGGTTCTTTCTACTGATGTGCAGGAAGAATTGGGCCGCTCGGCCGCCAAAGAAGCCGGTGCCCTTTTCATCGTTCAGGACGTGTCCGACCCTGAAGGCTGGGATCGGGTGATGGCCAAAGTGCAGAGAGAATTCGGGCGTCTCGATATCCTGGTCAACAATGCCGGAATCGTGATCGGCAAGAATATCGAGGATGTCGATCTCGACAGCTGGCACCATTTGCTGGGAATCAATCTGACCGGCGTGATGCTGGGTTGCCAGAAGGCGATTGCGATGATGAAGAAAAACCCCGGCGGGTCGTCGGGTTCGATCATCAATATTGCCTCGACCAGCGCGTTTGCAGCGCTTCCCGGAGACGTGACCTATACGGCCTCGAAAAGTGCAGTGCGCATGTTGTCTAAATCGGTTGCGGTTCACTGCGCCCATAACAATCTCAATATCCGCTGCAACAATCTGATTCCCGGAGCGACCCACACCGCCATTATCGATACGGCAGCCGAGATGGTTCCCGGCATGGTCGAAATAGCCGCCGCCATGTCGCCAATGAAACGGATCGGGCAGGGTAGCGACCTCGCCGCCGCTGTTGTTTTTCTGGCCGGCGATGACAGCAGTTTTGTCACCGGCAGCGATCTGCTGGTCGATGGCGGGATGCTGGCGGTCCATCCGGGCTACTGAAGTCTGTTTATCCTAGCCGTTTTGGCAGTTATTTATGGCCTGCTTTCACCCTTATAGGACTTGCAGAAAAGGGAGAGATCTTCGTGAGCGCACAGCCGATTGCCGACAATCTGTTTACCGAGGACATGAGCGCGCTGGTCGGTGCGCGGAACCGGGAAACAGGGCACATCTTCTTTCCTCTACCGCTGACTCCGGATGACAATATAGAGCCGATCCGCTTGGCGTCGCGTGGGACGGTTTGGACCTACACAGTCCAGCGCTTCCCGCCCAAGGAGCCCTATGCCGGGCCGACGGACCCGGAAAAATTCAAACCTTATGCGGTTGCCTATGTCAGCTTGCCGGGACAGACCATGGTAGAATCGCGTCTGACCGGTGTCGACGTGGATAATGTCAAAATCGGTATGGAGGTCGAGCTGACCGCTATTCCGCTCGATCCGGATGCTCCCGCCGAGGAGCAGAAACTCATTCACGCCTTCAAGCCTGTCCAGGGAGAATAATCATGTCAGATGTTTGTATCGTAGGAGCAGGCATTCACCCGTTCGGTCGCACCGAGGGGCGCGATGGCATGGACCAGGGTATATTCGCGGTCCGGCAGGCGCTGGCCGATAGCGGTATTGAATGGAAGGATGTTCAGTTCGCCTTTGGCGGCTCGGCGGCTTCCGGCAATGCCGACAATATGGTCTCCCAGCTCGGGCTGACCGGGATCCAGTTCATCAACGTTTCGAACGGCTGCGCAACTGGCGGCTCGGCTCTCAATGCCGCGGTCAGCGCGATCAAGTCCGGCGAATATGAGATGGGTATGGCGGTCGGTTTCGATAAACATCCGCGGGGGGCCTTCAACGCCGATCCATCCTCGTACGGCCTGCCCAACTGGTATGGGGAAGCTGGCTATATGCTGACGGTTCAATTTTTAGGCGCGAAAATCATGCGCTATCTGCATGAGCATGATATCGGCCGGGAGACGCTCGGCCGGGTTGCCGCAAAGGCATTTCGCAACGGCGTCAAAACAGACC
>JAGXGT010000034.1 GCA_024636595.1 Sphingomonadales bacterium
GATCGCCAATGAAGGTGCCAGGGAACTGGGTTTCGCCGATGTTGGTGCAATGTGGCGCTCGGGCTATGATATGCCGGCCGACGATTTCGCCAGGCTGACCGACAAATTATGGGCGCAGGTCAAGCCGCTCTATGACCAGCTTCACTGTTACACCCGCGAGAAACTCAACGAGAAGTATGGCGAGGAAGTCCAGCCAGCTAGCGGTCCGATTCGCGCCGATCTGCTCGGCAATATGTGGGCCCAAGAATGGGGCAATATCTATGACATCGTCGCACCGGAAGGGGCAGGCGACATTGGTTTTGATACGACCGAACTGCTGAAGGGAAAAGATTATGATGCCATGAAGATGGTCAAGGCCGGCGAAGGGTTTTTCTCCTCACTCGGCTTTGCTCCGCTTCCGGAAACCTTCTGGCAAAGATCGCTGTTCACCAAGCCCGCCGATCGCGAAGTCGTCTGCCACGCCAGCGCCTGGGATATCGACAACAAGGATGATGTGCGGATCAAGATGTGCATCAAGGTGAATGGCGATGACTTCACAACCATCCACCATGAACTGGGTCACAATTATTATCAGCGCGCCTATAACAAGAATAGCTATCTCCATCTCGACGGTGCCAATGATGGTTTTCATGAAGCTATTGGCGACGCGATAGCCTTGTCGATAACCCCGGAATATCTGGTTCAGGTCGGATTGCTCGACGCCGACAAGGTCCCGAGCGCGGACAAGGATGTCGGCCTGCTGCTGCGTCAGGCGATGGACAAGGTGGCCTTCCTGCCATTCGGCCTGCTGGTCGACAAATGGCGCTGGCAGGTTTTTTCGGGTGAGATTCAGCCAGATAATTACACTCAGGCTTGGCATGATCTGAAGCTCGAATATCAAGGCATAACGCCACCCGTTGACCGGCCCGCCGACGCTTTCGATCCGGGCGCCAAATATCATATCCCGGGCAACACGCCTTACTCGCGCTATTTCCTCGCCCGCATCCTGCAGTTCCAGTTCTACAAGGCTGCCTGTGATGCCGCTGGCTGGAAGGGGCCGCTGCACCGCTGTTCCTTCTACGGCAACGAGCAGGTCGGCGCGAAGCTCAACGCGATGCTCGAAATGGGCGCCTCCAAGCCGTGGCCGGATGCGCTGGAAGCCTTCACCGGTACGCGTGAAATGGATGGCTCGGCGATGATCAGCTATTTCGCACCGCTGATGGACTGGCTGAAGGAAGAGAATAAGGGCAAGGCCTGTGGTTGGTAGACATTGAAAAGCCGGCGGAAACCTGGGGTTCCGCCGGCTTCTAATTCGGTAAATTTATATTAGAGCTGGTCGAGCATATATTCCGCAGCGCTGACCTTGAAGTCGCCCGGTGCTTCGACGTTCAGTTCTTCGACGACGCCATCATTGACGATCATCGAGAAGCGCTGACCGCGCTGGCCGAGGCCAAAGCCTGAGCCGTCCATGGTCAGGCCAACCGCCTGGGCAAAATCGCCATTGCCATCGGCGAGCATGGTGACATCTTCGGAACCCGATGCATCATTCCATGCGCCCATGACGAACGCGTCATTGACAGCGGTGCAGGCAATTTCATCAACGCCTTTGGCTTTCAGTTCGGCCGCTTTTTCGACATAGCCGGGCAGATGCTTGGCGGAGCAGGTCGGCGTGAAAGCACCGGGAACCGAAAACAGCGCCACTTTCTTGCCAGCGAAATAGTCGCTCGAACTGATTTGCTGCGGACCTTCTGCGGTCGCCTTGACCAGTTTCACTTCGGGAATCTTGTCGCCTTTATTAATCATAGTCTGCTCCTGATTTTGATTGGGCTGTGAACGCTTGCCTCTGTAGGGGATAGTGGTGACGGGCGTGTGAAATTGCAAGCCAGCAAAGCTGCGAAACAAGGTGTTTGCAAATTTTGCCATGGGCAGCGGATAGTTGCCTCGCTATGCTGTGACCGATGAATGACAGCATCTTCTTTTCCGGACAGTTTCTTCTCGCGACGCCAGGCATGGCCGACCCGCGCTTTGAGCGATCGGTGGTCGCCATATGCTCGCATGATGAAAATGGCGCCTTGGGCATCAATATCGGTGAAACCGTCGAAGGGATCAGTTTTCACGATATTCTCAAGCAGTTCGACATCGATACGACGGAAGCACCGGATTGCGATGTATTTCTGGGCGGTCCGATGGAAACCCAGCGCGGGTTCATTCTTCACAGTCTCGATATCAACATGCTGGATACGCTGCAGGTGGGTGACTCCTGGGGGCTCAGCAGCTCGGTCGACATGCTCAACGCCATTGCCAAGGGTCGCGGGCCGGAAAATTGGACGATCGCGCTTGGTTATGCCGGATGGGGCGAAGGACAGCTGGAAAACGAATTGACGCAAAATGGTTGGTCCATCGCGAAAGGGGCTGCTGACTGGTTGTACGAAACCGAGTCCGGTGACAAATGGCTGATGGCTTGGCAGGCCCTGGGCATTGATCCAACCAAGCTGTCCAGCGGATTTGGCAGCGCCTGAGCCATTGATTGTTACGACGGGCGTCGCGGCAGACTCACAAAATTTCAAATATAAAGACATCTTTATATTTGCTTCTGAGGCCACAAGCCGCTATTGAAAACCAATGTTGCCGCACCGGATTGCCCGTGCGGCATTTCGTTTTCCAAGGAGATAAGACGTGGCAACCGCAGCGGACACCGCAACCCAAGATTATGTAATCAAGGACATTTCACTCGCCGATTTCGGTCGCAAAGAGATTGAAATTGCCGAAACCGAAATGCCGGGCCTGATGGCCCTGCGTGAAGAATTTGGCGCAGAGAAGCCTTTGAAAGGCGCGCGGATCACCGGTTCGCTGCACATGACCATTCAGACCGCCGTGTTGATTGAAACCTTGCTCGATCTCGGTGCCGATGTCCGCTGGGCATCCTGCAACATCTTCTCGACACAAGATCATGCCGCTGCAGCTATCGCAGCTGGTGGCACCCCGGTTTTTGCCATCAAGGGCGAAACGCTGGAAGAATATTGGGCTTATGTTGAGCGTATTTTCGACTGGGGCACGGACGAGACCTGCAACCTGATCCTCGACGATGGCGGCGATGCCACCATGTTCGCTCTTTGGGGTGCGCGGGTTGAAGCGGGTGAAGAATTGTTCAAACCCGAAAATGAAGAAGAAGAAGTCTTCGTCGCGACCCTGACCCGCTTTCTGGCCGAACGTCCTGGTTATCTGACCAAGACCGTTGCAGCCATCAAAGGCGTTTCGGAAGAAACCACCACCGGTGTTCACCGTCTGTATGAGCTGGCCAAAATCGGCAAGCTTCCTTTCCCTGCGATCAACGTCAACGACAGTGTGACCAAGTCCAAGTTCGACAATCTCTACGGCTGCAAAGAGTCGCTGGTCGACGCGATCCGTCGCGCCACCGACGTGATGCTGGCTGGCAAGGTCGCGGTTGTCGCCGGTTTCGGCGATGTCGGCAAGGGTTCGGCCCAGTCGCTCCGCAATGGCGGCGCCCGCGTGCTTGTCACCGAAATCGACCCGATCTGCGCGCTTCAGGCAGCCATGGAAGGCTTCGAAGTCGTGACCATGGACGAAGGCACCAAACGGGGTGACATTTTCGTGACCACGACCGGCAACAAGGACGTCATCACCGTCGATCATATGCGCGCCATGAAGGATCGCGCGATCGTCTGTAACATCGGTCACTTTGACAGCGAGATCCAGATCGGTGCGCTCAAGAACATGCAGTGGACCGAAATCAAGCCGCAGGTCGATGAAGTGAAATTCCCCGACGGGAAGAAGCTGATTGTGCTCGCGCAAGGTCGCCTGGTCAATCTTGGCTGCGCCACCGGTCACCCAAGCTTCGTGATGTCAGCAAGCTTCACCAATCAGGTGCTGGCGCAGATCGAACTGTGGTTGCGTCCCGAGCAATATGAAAATGATGTCTACGTGCTGCCAAAGCATCTCGACGAGAAAGTCGCCGAACTGCATCTAGCGAAGCTCGGCGTGAAGCTGGACAAGCTGAGCCAGGAACAGGCGGATTATATCGGCGTTCCGACGGAAGGCCCGTTCAAACCGGACCATTACCGCTACTAGGTTAGCCCATATATCGGAATCAAAAGCCGGGCAGTGCAAAACGCATTGTCCGGCTTTTTACATTTAGCGCGACGTGAACTGGGTTTTGCGTCCATCCGGATGGCCGGGAAATTGCGGCCACAAATTTTGTGAAAGCGCCCGGGCACTGACCGACTGGATGCCGGCCTGTTTCTCGTACATCCAGTAGTTGCGCAAGATGATCGAAACATATCCCCGCGTCTCGACGTAAGGGATGCTCTCCATGAACAGCAGCGGATCGTCATTGTCCCGGATTTCGCTGTTCCAGCGCTGGACAGCGCCGGGTCCGGCATTATAGGCCGCCGCGATTTTGGGCAGCTTGCCACCGGTGATCGACGATTTTCCGAGATATTCGAGATACGACTGGCCATATTCCAGATTGGTCGAAGGACGATACAGATCCGCTTCAGCGAAATTCAGGCCATTAGCCCTCGCAATATCACCTGCGGTTCCCGGCCGCACTTGCATCAGGCCGATCGCATTCGCCGGGCTTACCACCTGACTGCGAAATGCGGATTCCTGCAACGTATGGGCATATATCAACGCCGGATCAACGCGCCAGCCGCCATCCGGCTTCCATTTGGGCGCAGGATAACCGGCCTGTACATCGGGTTTCATTCCGCGGGGTGCATTATGAGCGAGCCATAGCTGGGTGCGTGGCAAATCCAGTTCTCGGGCCAATTTAATCAGGGCAGGGTGGTCGCTGTCTGGGCCGATGGTTGCCTGATGACGAAGCGCTTCGTCTGCCAATCGTTCTTCGCCAATCTCCACCAGCGCAATCGCGGCGCGGACATTTTCGTGCCGCTCCAGCGCCCGCCAGTCAGATTTTTCGAAGATCTCTGCCGTTTTCGCTTCGTCCGGTGCCATGCCCAAAGTCTGGGCCGCTAGCATGCCATAAAAGCTGTCATCGAGACGCGCCGCAGCCTGCAATTTTCCTTGCACCTTTGTTGGCTGACCGCATCTCAAATCGGCACGCGCGCTCCAGTAGAGGCCTGCGGCTTTCAGATCGACGTTCGCGGCCGATCGCCCGACTTTCTCAAATGCGCTGCTGGCCGACCTGCAATCGTTCAGCCGCCAAGCCGCCAGCCCGGCAACCCAGTCGGCATGTCCGATCCATTCGCCGGCGCCATTTTGTGCCTGACGCGCCAGGCGCAGGGCCGAAGTGTCATCATTTTCAATATAATAGGACCAGGCGATCCGCTGCTCCAGCTCGGTCCGACCTTCCGGTGACATCTGCATAGCATTTGAGTTGAGCAGTTCTTCGGCACCTAGCGGATTGTCGGTCTTGATAAATTGAATGATCTGGCCGCGTACACCATTGGCGGTGCTATCCGAATCTACGTCTTTTGGTTTGGATCGGATCGGCGAACCGGGCACCCACGACAAATTTCTCCGTTGGGGCAGATCTGGCAACAATTGTGCCCCGCGCTTCTGGGCCAGCCGACCGAGCTGGGCCGCTTGTGGTATCTGCGGCGCTTCATTGACCAACGTCAGCAACGGTCCCAGTTCGGCTCGTGGACTATTGGCGGCCAGAAAATATTCTGCCTGTGCAATCGACTTGAGCGGGCCGGTCGGTGCGGTGTCGATCAGGTTTTTCGCCGTATCCCATTGATTGGCGCTCATCGCCGAAAACAGGGCACGATAATGGTCGGACTGTTGTCGCTTCAGCTGAGACGGGACATATTTGGCGATCGAGGCGCTGTTGTAGAGCACGGCGCCATCATCGGCGAACGCCGGCGTTGCCATCAGCGGGAGGAGGGATGCGGTCAGTGCAAATTTCAGTTTCACGGGGCAGAAATCCTTGTCAGCATTTGCAAATCCTTCCAAGCTTCGGCCTTGAACAGTGGCCGCTCGATCAGGATCCGCGGGTGAAATGTCACGATCGCCTCTGTTTTTGAAGAACTATGGTTAATAAATTGCTTATTTTTGCGCGCGGTGAGCATATCCTGGTCAAATATGATTTTCGCAGCCAGGTCGCCAAAGCAAATTACCCGTTTCGGACGAACCAGCCCGATATGATGAAGGAGCCGGTTTTTCAGCGATGGCCAATGTTGCTCATCAATCCTGCCGTCCACCGATGCCGAGACGGCAATCGTCGTCAGATAAGATTGACCCGACTCGCACCCGATTGCCGACAACATCTTTTCGAGTAGCTTCCGATTGTCCGGATTGAACAATTGAACATCGCCGTTACGGTTTTTTTCCGGGAGCGCGGAAATAACCATAATCTCCGGCTCTAACGCACCTTGAGGCAGCACTCTGCTCCTCGACCAGCTCGCCTCGATCAGCCCATTGTCATCGGCCAGCCAGGCGATAAAATCATCATAAACGGGCGGGAGCGGCTCGTCGCGAACAGATGCTCGAGCGACATCGGTCAAGCGTTCCGTAACGGCCACCGGCGGTGCAGCGATGGTCGGCGGCATAGCGGGTTCAGCCGCCAAAAGCGCTGCCGGTTGATCACTATAATCCAGCTCCACGCCTGCGAGCGACCACCAGTGCTGGAGACTTTCGATCATCGATTTTGCCGACGGATTTGCCGTTGGTGCGGAGATTAAATTCATTTATGCATAGAGTCATGAGTTGACGAATAGGTCAATTGGCGGGAAAGCAGGTTTCTGCCCAGCGGGTTGCGGTTTACGACAGACCGAATGTAGAACAGAATAAATGCAAGAATTGTAGGAAAAGCGACATGAGTGAACGAGAGTCAATGCCATATGATCTGGTGATCGTCGGGGGCGGCCCCGCCGGTCTCAGCGCAGCCATAAAGTTCAAGCAGCTGGCTGATGATGCGGGCAAGGAGCTCTCGGTATGCGTGCTTGAAAAAGGTTCCGAGATCGGTGCGCATATATTGTCCGGCGCGGTCATCGATCCCAAGGGTCTGGACGAGCTGTTTCCGGCATGGCGTGATGAGGACTGCCCTCTGGCCAAAACACCGGTGACCGAGAATCATCACTGGATTTTGACGAAGAAGAAGAAAATCTCGCTTCCTCATTTTATCACGCCTTCGTTCATGCACAACAAGGGCACCTATACCGGTTCGCTCGGCAATCTGTGCCGCTGGCTTGCCGAACGCGCAGAGAATATGGGTGTCGAAATTTTCCCCGGCTTTGCCGCCGCCGAAATATTGTACAATGAAGATGGATCGGTAAAGGGCGTCGCAACCGGAGATATGGGCGTTGCCCGTGATGGCAGCCACAAGCCGGAGTACGAACCCGGCCTCGAACTGCATGCCAAATATACATTCTTCGCCGAAGGCGCCCGGGGCAGTCTGACCAAGATTCTCAAAAACCAGTTCGCGCTTGATGCAGAAAGCCAACCTCAAATCTACGGCCTCGGCGTCAAGGAATTGTGGGATATCGATCCGGCGAAGCACGAGCCGGGGCGAGTTATTCACTCGCAGGGCTGGCCGCTCAGCGAAGGCGCCAACGGCGGCGGTTTCATCTACCACCAGGCTGACAATCAGGTGGCGCTCGGTTTTGTGACCTGGCTGAACTATGAAAACCCCTATCTCTCGCCGTTCGAGGAAATGCAGCGGTGGAAGCAGCATCCGGAAATCCGCAAGATACTGGAAGGCGGAAAACGCGTATCCTATGGCGCGCGCGCCATAAATGATGGCGGCTTCCAGGCCGTTCCGAAACTATATTTCCCCGGCGGCGCGTTGATCGGCTGTTCTGCCGGTTTCGTGAACGTGCCGCGAATCAAGGGCACCCATACCGCGATGAAGACCGGTATGATGGCCGCAGAGGCCGCCTACGAAGCCATCGTCGCAGACCGCAGCAGCGATGAACTGACCGCCTATGGCGCCGCTTATGAGAATAGCTGGGTCCGCGAAGAATTGCGCGTGGTCCGCAACGTCCTGCCAGCGGTCGAGAAATATGGTGATTTCCTCGGGACCATAATTTCTGGTATCAATATGTGGGCCGAGCATCTGAAGATCAAACTGCCGTTCACGATGAAGCTGCACCCTGATTGGTCACGGCTGAAACGGGCGGAGCATTGCGAAAAGATCGTATATCCCAAGCCGGATGGCGTCATTACCTTTGATCGCCTGTCTTCGGTGTTCTTGTCCAATACCAATCACGAAGAAGACCAGCCAGTGCATCTGCAGCTGAAAGATCCCTCGATTCCGGTGGATGTCAATCTCCCGGTCTTCGCCGGCCCATCCGCGCGCTATTGTCCGGCGGGTGTTTACGAATTCATCGAAGATGAAGCGGGCAAACCGAAATTTCAGATCAACGCACAAAATTGCGTTCATTGTAAAACCTGTGATATCAAGGACCCGGCCCAGAATATCAATTGGGTCGTACCGGAAGGTGGCGGAGGTCCAAATTATCCGAATATGTAGTCTCGGTCTATGGGCGCTGGCGTTGGCCGGGCAGGCTGTATCGCCTGCGCGCGCCAATCGCGGCGACCCTGCGTTGGCGCTGAACCGATACGTGGAGGCGCGACTCGCAGAGTCGTCAAACCAGTTGCAGGCAGCGGCGGCGCTCTATGCCGAGGGCTTGAAAGCGCAGCCCGACAATGATCTGCTGGCCGCCAAAGCCTATGTCAACGCGATCGAAGTTGGTGATTTTGAATTGGCTGTCAAAGCGGTTCGCACGCTGCAATCGCGCGGCAACGCCACTCCGGAAATGCCGTTACTGCTCTATACCGAGGCTTTCGCGCAGCGCGACTGGAACGGCGGCAGTCTCGCGATTGCCGGTGTCGACGACCTCAAGAATTTTTCATTTCTGACGCCCTTTCTGAAGGCGTGGCAGGATACCGCCAGAGGAC
>JAGXGT010000035.1 GCA_024636595.1 Sphingomonadales bacterium
GATCGACAATGACAAGCATGTCGTGGTCGATTCGACCGGCGCGCTGGAATTGCCGAAAGTGCCGGGGCATATGGTCGTCATCGGTGGCGGCGTGATCGGGCTGGAACTGGGTTCGGTTTGGTTGCGGCTGGGCGCGAAGGTGACGGTTGTGGAATATCTCGACCAGATTCTCCCGGGCATGGACGGCGATATCCGCAAGGATGCCAACCGCATGTTCAAGAAACAGGGCTTTGATATCAAGACCGGCACCAAGGTCACCGGCTGCAGCGTGAAGGGCAAGAAGGCGACCCTGACCATGGAACCGGCCAAGGGCGGGGACAGCGAAACGCTGGAAGCGGATGTCGTGCTGGTGGCGATTGGCCGCAAACCGAATATCGATGGTCTCGATCTCGACAAGTCGGGTGTCGAAACCAATGCGCGCGGCCAGATCGAGGTCGGCCATGACTTCCAGACCGAAGTTGCCGGCATCTATGCCATTGGCGATGTGACGCCCGGGCCAATGCTGGCGCACAAGGCCGAGGATGAAGGCATTGCCGCGGCGGAATTTATCGCCGGACAGCAGGGCATCGTCAATCACGACCTGATCCCCGGCGTCGTCTATACCTATCCGGAAATTGCCAACATTGGCCTGACCGAGGAGCAGGTGAAGGACAGCGGCGTTGACTATAAGGTCGGCAAATTCCTGTTCGCCGCCAACAGCCGCGCCAAGACCAATCGCGACACCGAGGGTTATGTGAAGATCATTGCGGATGCGAAGACCGACCGGGTGCTCGGCGCGCATATCATCTCGTCGCTGGCCGGCACGTTGATCGCGCAGGTCACCCAGGCGATGGAATTCGGTGCGACCTCCGAAGATATCGCCTATACCTGCCACGCCCATCCGACGCATAGCGAAGCGATTAAGGAAGCGGCGATGGCGGTGCAGGGCAAGCCGATTCATATGTAGGTTCTTTGGAATCAAAAAATAACGCACCGTGTCCCCGCGAAGGCGGGGATCCATCTCTGGGCCTGCCGTCAAAGCGCAATGGAAATTGATTGCGGAGGCTTAAGCGCTATAAATGACCAGGAATTCTCATCGGAGCGATCAGGAGATGGGCCCCGGCCTTCACCGGAGAACGTTAGGGAGCACAGCGTATGAAACATTATAAACTCATGCGCTGGCATGTCTGGCTCGGCTGGCTGATCGGGGTGCCGATCATCATCTGGACAGCCAGCGGGTTGCTGATGGTGGTGCAGCCGATCGAAACCGTGCGCGGCAATCATTTGCGCAGCGAGACACCGCCGCTGGATGCGATCCAGCCCGTCGCGCCCTTGCTCGAAGGACGGCAGGCAAAGAGCCTGACCTTGCAGCAGAACAGCGCAGGCCCCTATTGGGTGATCGCTTATGCTGATGGCGGCAAGCGGCGAGCCGATGCCCTGACCGGCGCTTTGCTGCCGCCGGTGTCTGGTGCCGAAGCCAATAGGCTGGCGCGGGCGGCCCGGTCCGACCCGGCGGCGATCCGGTCCGTTACCTTATTTACCGGGAGTAATGCGCCGACCGACCAGCGCAGCGGACGGCCTTCGTGGCAGGTGGTTTTTGACGATGATGCCCGTTTCTATGTCGATGCGGACACTGGCGAACTGATCGCCGTGCGGACCAAATTCTGGCGGGCCTTCGACTTCATGTGGGGTCTGCATATCATGGACCTGCAGACGCGCGAGGATACCAGCCATCCGATCCTGATCGGCTCGGCAGCCATTGCCCTGCTGGGCTCGATACTCGGCTTTGTCATGCTGTTCACAAAGCGTCGGCGCAAGCGGCGCAAGCGGACATGAATTCCGCCTTATTGTATAGCGCGCTTGGCTGGCTCGATCTGTTCGGGATTGCGGTCTTTGCGATCTCCGGGGCGCTGGTTGCGGCGCGCAATCGGCAAACGCTGGTGACCTTTGCCTTTTTCGCCCTGGTTACCGGTGTTGGCGGCGGCACGGTGCGCGACCTGTTGATCGGGGCACCGGTGTTCTGGGTGCAGGACGCGCGGGTGCCTTTGCTCTGCCTTGGCATCGCGCTGCTGGTCTGGGTCACACCGGTTAAATTCTGGCGACCGGCTGCGGTCGACTGGTTCGACGCCATTGGCCTGGCGGCCTATTCCGTGTTTGGCGCGGCCAAGGCGATGCAGCCGGGCATCGATCCGCTGCCGGCGGCGATCATGGGCGTTATCACGGCCAGCGTTGGCGGGGTGATCCGGGATCTGATTTCGGGCGAACCCTCGATCATCGTCCGGCCGGAACTTTATGTGACCGCCGGTGCTCTCTCTGCGTTTCTTTTTGTTTTGCTCGCACAGACCGGTATTCCCGGATTCATCGCTGCGCTGATCGCATTTCTCGCCGGGTTTGCGTTGCGCGCCATGGCTATCGTCAAGGGCCTGTCGCTGCCGGCCTATCGCGGAGCGGAAGAGAAGGAATAGGCCAGCAGCCGGTCGAGCCAGTCGGCCGATGCCTTTGTCTTCCGCTGCACCCCGGCCCCGCACTCGAGGCATAAGGCCTGCACATCTTCGCGCGCCAGCAGGCCCTGCGCGGTTGCCAGAGCCTGACCGAAAATCGCCTTTTGACGCTGAGCGGCCCAGCCGATGACGCCGTTTACCGGAGCGCTTTCCTGTCGGACAAACGGAATGCCGTCGAATGGAAGCCAGGAGAGCCGGGATTCCGGATCGAGATATTGTGCATGGTAATCGCCTTCCGCGAGACCGGCGCGTTTGGCGGCCTCGGCGACCGCATCTTTCATGCCGCCAAAGCCGTCAACCAGCCCCAGCTGCCGGGCGGTGCCGCCGTCCCAGACGCGCCCTTGCCCGATCGTATCGACCTGCGCCGGTGTTTTGCCGCGCGCTGTCGCCACCAGTTTGATGAAGTCGCTATAGCTGTTTTCGACTCCGGACTGCAGAATGACGTTGAGATCGTCGCTAAAGCCGCCGACGAAATTGGGCTCGCCGGACAAGGGCGTGGTCTGAACGCCGTCGGCGGTTACGCCCCATTTGGCCAGTGCTTTTTCAAAGCTCGGCAGAACCGCGAACACGCCGATCGATCCGGTGATCGTATCGGGTTCGGCGAAGATATGATCGCCCGCTGTCGCCACCCAATAGCCGCCGCTGGCCGCGACATCGCCCATCGACACCACGATCGGCAGCTTCTTTTTTCTCGCTTCGAGCAAGGCAAGGCGAATTTCCTCGCTGGCAAAGGCCGAGCCGCCAGGGGAATCGATGCGAACTACCAGCGCCTTTATCTCGTCTTCATCGAGCGCCTTGTAAATCTGTTCGGCGATCCGTCCGCTGGCAGCCATGCCCGGGCCGGTTTCGCCGCCCACAATCTCACCGGCAACGGTTATCACCCCGATCGGAGAGCCTGCCGTGTCCAGCGGATTGGCGGCAATAAAGTCATCATAGTTAATGCTTTTGAAACTGTCGGGCGAGGGTGTCTCATCGGTGCCCACCTGCGCTGCGACAAAACGGTCAAAGGCGGTTTTGTCACCCAGCTTGTCGACCAGCTTCTGTTCCATGGCCACTTTTGCCAAATCACCGCCAGCGGCTTTGGCAAAAGTGGCAGGATCGTCGGCAAAGGGTTGGATCACTGCTGCGGGTCGGGTCTTTTTCACTTCCGAAAGCCAGCTGTCCCAGAGCACCCCGTACAGTGCCTCGGAGGCTTCGCGCGCTGCAGGCGACTGATCGGTGCGCATATAGGGTTCGACCGCGCTCTTGTAGGTGCCGACCCGGTATATATTGGCGGTCACGCCCAGCCGGTCGATCAGGCCTTTATAGTAAAGCCGGTTACCGCCGGGACCGGCAAAAATAATACCGCCCATCGGGTCCAGCCATATTTCTGTTGCATGGGCGGCCAGTTGGTAGCTGTCATCGCTGTAGAAGCTGCCGAAGGCATAGATCGGCTTGCCCGCCTTCTTGGCCCGGGCGAGCGCATCGCCGACATCGGTCAGACTGGTCTGACCACCACCGGCAAAGCTGCTGAGATCGAGAATGATGGCTTTGACCCGGTCATCTCCGACCGTTGCATCGATGGCGTGGACCACATCCCGCAAGCGATATTCGCGCGGGGTGTCGCTACCGCTGCCGGCCAGAAAATCTTCGAAGGACGGTGCCGCTGGCTCCGCCACAATCACGCCGTTCAGGTCGAGCAACAATGCACCGTCCCGGATCGCGGCGCTATTCGGCTGCGATGACAACAGGGCATAGAGCCCGAAGAAAAACAGCAGCATGGCGATCAGCACCATGCCATCCTTTATGGCGACCAGAAATTTCCAAGCTGCCCGCACAAACTGCATATTCATCTTCCTGTTTTTGACCGGATTAACTTGTCCTATATGGGATCGGGAAGGGATATTACCAGCGGATAAGATGGGGGACGAGCAACCGGCCGACCACCGCACTGAGGATGACCGGAATCGTGAACCACAGTCCGACATAATAGATATCGTTAAACGGGCAGTGGATATTATAGGCAGCCGCGCCCAGCGCACCCGAGGCCAGGCCGATCAGCCAGCCCGCGCGTTCCGGCGACGTTGGCGCCCCTTGCCGCAGCCACAGCGTCAGGCCGCCGCCGATGGCCAGTGCCGCAATTCCGCTGACCGCCAGACATTTCAATCCCTCCATCGGGCGCAGAGCCTCAACCGGCGGCATGTTGATCGCGCTCATGATCACCGCGGTCAGCGGGAACAGGGCGGCGGTGATCAGCGCCCAGATCCAGCCGCGGCTCAATTTCCCGACGCCGGGCCGCGCCATATTGACCACGGTAATCGCCGTCGCCGTGCCGAGCATCAGCAGCACGCCGCTACGCAGGAAAAACATTTCGTGGGCCATGCCGATCATCAGGTCATTGCGCACGCCGAGGGTGGCCCACGGCGATGAGGGCAGACAGGGTCAGGCCGCCGACGATCGCCAGCCCGCTCTTCGGTTGCAATGTCCGGACCGGTTCCAATTCTTCGACCAGTCCTTCGATCAGACTATTTGCAGATACACTCATCTCACTCACTCTCGATTAGGGCGCTCATCTTCTTCAGACCCCGATGGATATTCACTTTGACCAAAGATTCAGACTGGCCGGTTTTTGCCGCGGCTTCGATAATGCTGAGACCTTCGATCCTGACGAGGCTGATCGCGTCCGCCTGTTTTTGCGGGATCATGCCGAGCAGCCGTTCGAGGCTGACCTTGGCGGTCACATCCTCGTCCTGCGGATCGGCAACCATCTCTTCATAGAGCTGGTCATGCTCGTGCCGGTAAATCTTGCGCAGACTGTCGATCCAGCGGTAGCGACCGATGGCGGCGAGCCAGGGCAGAAACGCCCGCGCCGGATCATAGCTTGCGCGCTTGCGATGGACCGAGATCAGAGTCTCCTGCACCAGATCATCGATCGCCGACGGGTTGATCTTGCGGGCGTAATAGCGCCGCAGCCATTTATCGCATTCGACCAGCAGGCTGGAATAGCAAAGCTTGTCGCCGGCCTGCGCCTTGATCATCAATTGCCGAAAGGTTTCTTCGCTGGCGATCATCGGGTCAGCCCAGTCTGTGCCCAATTAGCCGGTCCAGCGAGAACAGACCGCCGCCGCGCACGATCAGCACCAGCGCCATTGCGACCCAGAGGATATGGGTCTGCCACCAAACCGCCATTTCCGGGAAAACAAAGGTCTGGATCACCAATGTCATGCCGAGAACGCCGAGCGCCCCGAGCCGTGTTGCCAGCCCGAGCAGCAGCAATATCGGCAGGACATGCTCGGTATAGGTCGTGACATAGGCGCCCAGTTCGCCGTTGAGGATCGGCACCTGGTTGAACGGCGCGTCGGAAAACTGGAAAAAGGTCGTATCCTTGATCGTCAGGAAGCTGCCGTCCTCAACCTTGGTGCGGGCCGAGCGCCAGAAAATGCCGGCGAGGGCGACGCGGGTGAACAGCAGGGCGATGCCCTCCGGTACGGCACCGCTCAGCCGGTCAATCAGTTTTGCCACCTGTTCCATCCTGTTGCCCTTCAATTCGTGTCAGCGCCCCGGCCTGAATCAGCATGATGATGTGCTGCATCGCCGTGGCTTCATCACTCAGTTCGAGCGCATGTTGCAAAAGGTTACCCATGGTTGCGGATTCGGGAGCTTTTTCTGCAATGGTATGTTCCACGGCCGTTAGTGGATGGAATAATATCTGGGCTTGCGGGCGAACGATCATCAAAGAATCCGGCTTTGTCTCGCCCAGCTCGGCGAGCTCCGGGGACAGCGCGCCGGTCAGGGTGATCAGACGAAAGGCGGGATGGGGCGCCACCGGGAAAGCCAGCAGGTCGGTCTCGGCCAAGGCGGCGATGTCGGTCAGGGCAAGCGGATCGGCGTCGGCGCTGCGATAGCTTTCGAGCCAAGCCCACTCGATCCGGGCAAGATCCACGGCGCTGGCGTCGCAGCCTCGGGACAAGAGAAATGCGGCAAAGTCGGCAGCGATGCCGTTGATGTCGCAGAGCAAAATTTGGTCCTGTTCGACATAATCGCGGGACAGGGAATGGAAGACGTCATGTCCCAGATGCGCGTGCAATTTCGGATAGGCCTGTTCCAGCGCCACCAGCCGGGCGTGGGAAATTGTGTTGGCATGGGCCTTGAGCCCGAGCAGCGCCCGATCTCTGTTTTCGGCAAACAGGTCGTCGGGGAAATGGGCCGGGCCGTTTTGCAGGCAGGCGACGAAGCGGGCCTGGCCTTCAGCGAGCGATGGCATGGCGCGGTTCGCTCGCTTGCAGGTCGCCGAGGATATCATTCGCCTTGGTGACTTCGGCCATCAGCACCTCATATTCGGGAATATCCGTGTCCCATTCGATCAATGTCGGCTTGGCGCCGGCGCGGGTGATGAAGCGGCGGTACAGGCGCCAGGTGACATCACTGACCATCGAGCCGTGATCGTCGATCAGCAGCGGTCCGCTGTCATGATCTTCGCGCGCGTGGCCAGCGAGATGGATTTCGCCGACAATCGCCGGATCGATCGCGTCGATATAGGCGTCCATGTCGAGGCCGACATTGGTTGCAGTGACTTCGACATTGTTGATATCGAACAGCAGCCCGCAGCCCGTCTGTCGGCACAAGGTGTGGATGAAATCAGTCTCGCTCATTTCATCGTCGCGGTAGCTGAGGTAGCGGGACGGGTTCTCGATCAGGATCGAACGCTGCAGCCGGTCCTGCACCTTGCCGATTTCGGCGGCGAGATGGTCGAGCGCTTCATGGGTATAGGGGATGGGGAGCAGATCGGGATAGCGATCATGGGCGTTGCCGCTCCAGCTGAGATGGTCGGAGACCATCGCCGGTTGGTAGCGATCGCAGAGCGCGGCGAGCTGGTCCAGATCTTCGGCGTTGAGCCCGTCTGCGCTGCCCAGCGACAGGCCGACGCTGTGAAAGCTCAGGGGGTAAACCCCGGCGATGGCGGTGAGCCAGCGGTGCGCCGGGCCGCCATCGCCGAAGTAATTCTGTGGATGAACCTCGACCCAGGAAGGGCGTTTCGCCTCTGCGGCATCATCCAGCACATTCTGATAATGCACCGACTTGAGACCTATGCCACCCGATGGGGGGAGGAAGCGCGGCACAGTCGCCACCGACGAAACGTGAGGATCAGGAATAGCGGCCATCCACGGAATGTAATGCATCCATCAAAAAAAAGAAACTCAGCTGCATGGCACGCCGGCGCAGGCGGGGGTCTATCTCCTGCCAAGGCGTCTGGACGCCTGACCGGGAGATGGACCCCGCCCTTCGGCGGGGAACAATCAGCTCTTTTTGGGAACCGGTTTTGCGTTGCCGGTCTTGGCGGTCAGAGAACCGCCCAGCTTCGCGCATTCGCCCTTGGCCACATATTTCCAGGCATTGCCTTGATAATTGGCGGTCGAAGTGCCAGCGCAGCTGGTGCCCGGGCCGGCGGCGCAGTCATTCTTGCCCGCAAGCGCGACGCCGTAGCATTTTTCCTTCGCGCCGGCAGCCTCGGCAGCGGTGGCGGACAGGGACAGGGTTGCAGCAGCGGCCAGGGCGGCAGCGGCGGCGGTGGTTTTGATCAAAGCAGACATAAATTTCCTCTCTGGTAATTGGGGGGACAAGTCCGAACCCGTCAATGCGGGCTCGAAATGTCATTCGGCCGGTCGGGTGATCCGGTTACACGGACCCTCCGTATCAATGCCTATTGTCGGAAAAACGAATCGCAATGCCTTGGAAATCCAGCAAAAATGAAGAGAAATATTTTCCGTCCTATCTCTTGACGGCAGATGAATAACCACTACATGCACATCGTTAGCACTCGAAAGGAGAGAGTGCTAATTCACACAGATTCTGCTCTTGCGACCGGCCGATAAAGCGGGTCGAGAGAGTTTTGGATTGGACAAGAAAGGGAAATCTATGAAATTTCGTCCATTACATGACCGTGTACTGGTGCGCCGCGTTGAAGCGGACGCAAAGACCGCTGGCGGTATCATCATTCCGGATAGTGCACAGGAAAAGCCTTCCGAAGGCAAGGTTGTCGCAGTCGGCACTGGCCTGAAAGACGACGACGGCAAAGTTACACCGCTCGACGTCAA
>JAGXGT010000006.1 GCA_024636595.1 Sphingomonadales bacterium
GATATTGACCTATGAACTAATTGGTACCACGAGCCCCACCATCCGCGACGATAGCATTGCTCCGGGCAGCTTTGACGGCTCCATGGCTGTCTCGTTTGGCGCTACCGACATCTTTATGGGTCTGGATGCCACGATCCTCTTTTCTAGTGATGTCTATGACATCTTGACGGCAGGCGGTTTGACTGCGCCGAGCATCCGTGTTTTCCCGGACGGGCGGTTCGGCGGGCAAGCCGACCTTCCAGACGGCGTCGGCATTGCCTGCAACCAGGGGGACTGCCGTTTTGTATTCGAAGGCTTTCTTGCCGGCGATGGAGCGAGCCACGCCGGACTTGCCTATACCATCCGCGATGACCGCAGTAACAACGTCACCAAATGGATCGATGGCAGCGCGGCCTTCCGTAAAGCGGGTGATGGCGGTGGTGATCCGACGCCTCCCCCACCTTCAGGCACCGTCCGCGAAAAACAATATGTTGTATATGCTGCTGGCAACAATATCGGCATCGACTCACGGACTCCGGCACCCAACCAGACTCCGCCTTTTCCGCTCAATGTGACTTATTCAGCCAGCGGCGCTCCGATCGCCTATGAATGGAGCACACGAGAATCGCCGACGATCGGCACCGCGAAGGAATTTGAATCAGGTTCGGTGGGCGATATCATTGGTTGGACCCGCTGGGCAGACGGAACCACCGGCGGTGCATTTTATAGCAACCCGAAAAAGACATTTGCAGCAAATCAGGGCTGGCACATCCTGGCGGGCTCTCCCGTGACCAATATCCCGACTTCGGGTTCGGTTACCTATGAATTGGTCGGCGCGACGGCACCGACGATCCGCGATGGCTCGCTGACACCCGGAAGTTTCAGCGGTAATCTTGCGGTCGCTTTTGGTGCCACGCCGATGGTTGGTTTCGATTTCGCTGTCGATATCGGCGGCTCCAGTTACAGCTTCGGCACTGCAGGAGGCTCGGCTGACGCCGGCAATGGCGGACGTCCGATTGAAACTACCGGAGATTATGCGTTTACCTTTTTTGGCAATGACCTGCCAGTGACCGGCGCCGGTTCCATTTGCGGAGGCTCAGGCGCGTGCAACGCAAGCATGCGGGGTTTCCTCGCAGGCAATGGTGCCAGCCATGTCGGCGTCAGCTATACGTTCGGGAACGGCAGTTTCGACCAGCGTGTGGATGGTGTCGCGGCATTTGGGCCGCCAGGGTTCTCCCCAACATCAGCAAGCCGCGCGCTTGATGACTGGTCCAACTGGACAGCGGGAACCGTCAATCTGGGTTCCCAATCAGGATTCGGTCAGATGTCTCACATCCGTGCCGACAATGGACTGGGAATCCTGTCTAGCGACAAGATCAGAAACTTCAGAGACAAGCTGGGTCCAGATTTCTGGTTCAAATAGCCCTCTGTGCCAGATAGTTCGGGCCTGTCCATGAAGTCGCCTGCAGAGGACGGGCCGGAACTTCGCGATGCACGCTTAACAGACTTTGTCATCTATCTAACAGGTGGTGTAACTGGTGAAACACTGCCAGCACCGCCAATTTGATCCTGCAATATCTAGCACATCAAACAAGGGGTACGTATATCATGAAAAGCAAAAAATTTATCGCATCGGCGGCCGCTGTAATCGCCGTCTCAGCAATGGCCGCTTCACCCGCGCTCGCGGCTAAGGGAAAAGCTGAAGCCGAGGTGATGAAATGTGACACCTCCCACGGCACAATCGCGATCACCGACGGGGATACACAGGGCTGGACCAAATTCGGCCTGTCGAGCCCGCGCGGTATGCTTGGCGCAATTGTGCAGGAATCAGGCTGCTTCACGCTGCACACCGGCGCTGACGGACAACCTGCCAATTATCTACTGTCCGCGATTGCCGGTTCGCAGGAAGAAATCGACCAGACCATGAATATGGCAAAAGGCGCTTTGACCGAAGGGCTTGTCCGGTCAGGAGCAGTCGGAACGGTGCTCAGCAAAGTTCCGATGGGCGGCGCGCTGATTGGAATGTTTGGTGGCCTTGGCGGTAAAAAGAAAACCATTACCGCAGGCTTGCGGCTGATGAATCCGGCCAATGGACAAACCCTGATTTCGGGCAGTGGCCAAAGCCAGAAATCGACCATCAAGGTTCTGAGCGGCGCCGACTGGGTGGCCGCAAGTCAGGGCCAATTCGGACAATATAGTTCGTCAGAGGACGGCAAGATGGTAGCAAGCGCATTCATCGAAGCCTTTAACGGCTTGGCATTACAGGCCGGCGCTTTAAGTGCTGTCCAACAAGCTGCAACGCCAGTTTCTGCGCCAACCGCCAGCTATACCGTCGCGGTAGACACCAAGATGGTCAATGGACCTGCCGAGACAGCTTCCGAAGTCCGGGATCTGCGCGCCGACACAAAGCTAATCCCGACAGGCAACAAGGAAGGCCTGTTTGTTGAAGTTACCGACAATTACGGCACCAAGGGATGGGTTTCAGTCGAAGACCTGCGCTAATTGCGACCCGAGCGCAGCGACATCGCTGATAAGGAAGGGCGTCCTCTATCCCAGAGGGCGTCCTTTCAATTTTCACGTGCTTCCGGAAATCGCCTAATCACCGATCAGGATAAACGGGGCCCAGACCGCTGGATGGGCCGCGCCGGGAACGGCCGGGTCCGCCATCAATTTCAATTGCGCCTGCCGCAAGGCCTCGGCCCGGGTCATGCCATTTTTAGCATTTTTTACTGTCTCCACCGAAAGAATCGCTGCCGCATCGTCCCGAACTGGCCAGTGCGAAAGCAGCAGCGATCGCGTCCCGGCCAACCGGAATGCTTTCGCAAGGCCGGAATAGGTCGGAGCACTGGCATCGAGGCCGCCGCTGCTATTGCAAGCCGACAGGATGACCCAGTCGACCGGGATCGAAAGGCGTGAAATTTCGCTGGCGGTCAGCAAACCATCATCAAGGCTATTGGCCGTGGCCGGAGGCGTCAGGACCAGCGCGGGTTCCGACAGCCCGTCGATCTCGCCGCTGGTCAATCCGTGGGTTGCAAACGCAACCACCGAAAAGTTGGAAAAGTCGAATGATTTGGCCGATGTTTCGGTCAGGTCAGAACCGGTAATAAGGGTGGAATTGTCATTGCCGAAGACCGCACTCAGCCTGTTCAGTTCTTCCTTGCTTGATGGCAGGCTAGGCAAATTTGCGAGGGATTCGATATTCACCTCTCCACCTCTGAACAGGCTGGCGATCTGCAACGTGCCCTGATTCTTTTGGGAAAGCGCAGGGTTTCCGAAACCTGCAAAGCGCAGGGATGAAGGACGCGATTTTGTCACTAGCTGGCTATTAAAACCGGAAAATATCGCGATCGACTTGTCCCGAACAAGCCAGGGGGTCTCATCGCTTTGCCCGCCGCCGGTTACCAGCAGCGCTGGAGAGATTGACGCCAGCAGGCCGCTTGCAGGAAACAGCAATTCCTTTTTGTCCGCCAGACCCTCATATAGAGTCTCCGGAAGGACAAGGGTGAACAGCTGATGGGCGGCTTCGCGATCAAAACGGGCAGGTTGCGCATACAGGCTGGCGCGTGCGTCATCAATGCTCGTCCGGATCCGCTTGATCAGCGCGGCGGTTTCCCTTGGTGAACTTTTGGCACTGCCCCAGGTGACGGCGTCCTTGGAAACCGCAATGGTCAATATCTCGGTCGATAATTCCAACGGGAAAATGACGGTTTGCTGATCGGTCAGCTGGGCCTGCAATTCGGCCAATGGCAGCGGTGATGGCCGACTGAGCGAAACATAGTCGGGAAAGCGGCCCGAGATTTCGTCGTCGATATCATCTATCTCGCGCTGAAGACTGGTCAATGTAGCGGTGAGACTGTTTGCCTCTCCGTCATTTTTGGTGACGGCGGTAATAATTTTTGCTCTGAGCGCATTGGCATCCTGCCGTTTGGTTTTCAGTTTAACCAACAGCGCTGAAACCTCGTCATTCTGGGCGGCTGCGCGGACTGCTAGGTCGGCATTTGCCTGCGCAAGCTCCGAAATCAACGCAAGCTGAGCTGCGCGAACCGCATCCTCTTTGGCATCGGATTCGACCGCAATTTTTGCAAACAGACCAAAGCCGACTTTCATCACTTCTGAAAGCGATACCATCTCCGGGCGTCCTGCCGTGAGATTGAACATCTGCTTTTCGAGCCGCTCGGAAGCGCTTTTGGCCCATTGCAAAGCTTCGCTGTTTCGTCCTGCTGCTGACAACATCGCGGCGTAGCGCAATTCATCTTTCAACCGGTCCTGATGGCTGTCGGGCAAGGCTTTGATCAAACTGGCCATCGGCGCTTCTGCCGCCGCGACCGCTTCGGCCGGATCGCCGAATTGATAGATATGCCAGGCACGGGCTATTTCGGCACGGGCGATAGACGGCTCACCCGGTTCCATGGCAATTTTCAATTCCTCAACCGCACGATCGTAAACCGGGAGACTGTTTTCTGAATGACCGGTTCGATCCATCAATGTCGCGAAAAAGACCCGGGACTGACCTTTCGCCCGAAAGTCGGCGACGCCGGACATGGTATCGGCGATATTTACAACTTCGCGCTGTAACGTGTAGGCTTCATCAAACTTTCCCTGCAATGTGAGCGCCGCGGTAAGCATCGACATGGGTTCATAAACCGAAGAGCTGTTGCGCCCGTGCAATCCCGCTTCGATTTCCATCTGACGGCGAAAAATACGTTCAGCATCAGCAAAGCGACCATTGCGGTACAACACGGCTCCCGAGGCGTTCAAGGCA
This sequence comes from Sphingomonadales bacterium, assembly GCA_024636595.1. Taxonomy (GTDB): domain Bacteria; phylum Pseudomonadota; class Alphaproteobacteria; order Sphingomonadales; family Sphingomonadaceae; genus Parasphingorhabdus. The sequence goes on from JAGXGT010000006.1 coordinate 4,742, forward strand.
TAGCCGACTAGTGCGTGATCAGGCGGCAAAGCCTGCAGCGCGGCGACCGCGGCTTCATCAAGCACATCGCCGGCGCGGGGGTCATCCATGTAATGCATGTGCACGCCGCAGTTGATCGAATTGATATGCCGGAGGCGATCCGCTTCGGGCAAGGTCCGGCGGCCCAGTTCGGCTGCACGGCACATGGTCGCCATCGCCTCCGCCCGGTCTCCAAGCTTGAAACCCGCATAGGCCAGCGCGTTGAGCGCCAGAGCCATTTCGCCGCTTTCCTCGCCAAAAACATGAGTGACCCGGGCGATTGCCTTGTGCGCATAGAGTCTTGCACGTTCCACATTCTTCAGATCGGTCGAAATCAATGAGGCGTAACTCTCTAGATCGTAAATATAGTCTGCATCTTCGAGCCCGTTCGCATCGATAATGGCATAGGCCGCCTCGATATTCTGCCATCCCTGGTCAAATTCTTCGGTGTAGAAATAGGCAACAGCCAAATTTTTGTGGGCCTGGGCTAGGATTGTTGGAGCAACCGAAGGATCAGCCTCGATTTTGCGGGTAAAATCCAGCCAGGTATCCTGTTCGATTTTGGGGTTGTCGAAACGGTCCCGCAACAGCAGCTGCCGGAATTCCTTTTCTATGGAATTGGCTGGCGTACTTGCGTTTGGCATAGCCGCATCGACAGTCGAAGCCGAAGCAGGACTGTATGTGAAAGCCGCCACGACAGCAGCCAGTAAGGACCAAACACGCATTACAACAGACCCCCGAAATAATAATCCCCGGTGCGACCTTGAAACGATGATAATCCAGCCTCACGAATATGCAAAGCAAGATCGCAGCCCAAAGCCTCTAAATCGGGCACCACGAACCTAACAGCATTTGTAACTGTATCTTCGCGGTCGTCGGCGGCTATAAACGTCTTCACTTGTTGCCAATAACAGTGGATTTAGTCTCGAAATGACCAGCTTGCGCATTTTGCACGTAGAAGACGATTCGCAAGCGGCGATAATGGTGGCCGACACCCTGTCGCGGGTTGGCGACACCGTTGCAAATGCGGCCAATGGTAAAGATGGGCTTCGCCTGGCATCGGAAGAGCAGTTTGATCTGGTCATACTTGACCGGATGCTGCCGGATATGACCGGTATTGATATCGTCACCAAATTGCGCGCGGCCGGCATTTCAATCCCGGTTTTGATGCTGTCGGCGCTTGGCCGGACCGAAAACCGCATCGAGGGGCTGGATGCCGGAGTCGATGATTATCTCGCCAAACCGTTTGAGCAGGAAGAGCTGATTGCCCGCGTTCGCGCACTGCACCGGCGAGCGACCGGGCAATCGCACAGCGCGGTGATCATTTTCGGCGATATGGAATGTCATATCAAGGCGCGGACGGCGCACCGCCAGGGCAGGCATATCGCGCTTAGTCCCAAAGAGTTCGAACTATTCAAATATTTCATGCAAAATTCCGGAGAAGTGGTGACTCGCGAAATGCTGTTACGCGATGTCTGGAACCTGAACTTTGATCCGCAAACCAATGTCATAGATGTCAATGTCGGTCGGCTGCGCCGCAAGCTGGAAGAGGGTTTTGACAGCCCGGTTCTGGAGACAATCTGGGGGGCGGGATACCGTCTGCTGGCGGCCTGATCATGCGACTCATCAGCCGTATTTTTTCGACTCTATTTGGGCGTCTGAGCCTGTGGGTCGCAGTTGTCACCATAGTATCGGTCATCGCCCTTTACGCAATGACCTACTGGATAGTGCGCACCGAAACCCAGCAGCAAATTGCCCGTGCGGTCGATACCGATATCGCGGGGCTTGCCGACATATATATTTCGGGCGGAGAGACCGAATTGACCAAGAGGCTGGAAGACCGGCTCGATCTCATGCCGTCGGATGGAGAACGCTATTATTTGCTGGCATCTGCCAGCGGAAAAACAATTGCCGGCAATATCCCGCGCTGGCCTGAACTGTCTTCGGAGAATTCGGAAGCTGCCGTGATTGTCCTTTCGAGCAACAGGGCAATATTTGCCCGGGCGACCCAACTCGATCCTGACCTCAAGCTGGTGGTTGGGCAGGATTTGAGCGGGATGACGGTGCTGCTCAGCCGGATCGGCGCAGCATTTGCAATTGCCGGGGCCTTGCTGGTACTGGTCATCATACTGATCGGCTATGGCGCAACGCTTCGGCTCAATCGCCGCATCGGCGCGATCAACGCTGCTTTTCGCGACATCAGCAGCGGCGAACTCGCCCGGCAAGTACCGGTCGACGGCCGCGGTGACGAGCTTGACGAACTGTCTCGCCACACCAACCAAATGACCGAACGGCTGTCGGCATTGATCGGTGCTCACCGGGATATTTCCGACAATACCGCGCACGAATTGCGTACCCCGCTGACGCATCTCGACACCCGTCTGGTGCAAGCGCTAAACGAGGTTAAAGAACCCGGTCAGATCGAAATATTGAATCGGGCGCGACAGGATATTCGCGATATTATCACGATGCTGGATTCGCTTCTCGATATCGCTTCCAGCCAGGCAAGAACGGGTGACCTGTCGGGCCTTTCGGAGATTGACCTGACGGAAATTGCGACTTCCATGGCAGATCTGTTCGCCGAAAGCGCAGACGAATTGGGGATCGAATTCAAAAGTGATTTTACCGCCGACGTCAAAATGCTGGCCGATCCAGCGCATATCCAGAGAATTCTTTCGAACCTGCTTGATAATGCGTTCAAATATGTCCCGCGTGGCGGCACGGTTCGCCTGTCCCTCCGGCCCGGCCCGGTGATTGTGGTACAGGACAATGGGCCCGGTGTACCATCCGCGTTACATGAGAAAATTTTTGAACGCTTTGCCAGAGTCGACAGCGGCGACACACCCGGTCATGGTCTCGGGCTTGCCCTGTCGCAAGCCTTGGCGGAACGCAATGGCCTGACCATTGTCTGCCGCGACGCTTCGCCTGGCGCTCTATTCGAAGTCAAACCGGTAGGAGCAAGCTGACATGACGATCCGCCCAGAAATCAAATTGATGATGTCGCTGGGGTGCTTGTTGTGCGCGGGTTGCGCGACCGTTGCGCCGCTTGCGGAAATTGAAGTCAACAGCCCGGCCAATGAAGGTGCTTCTGCCGCCAACAGCAGCAAAGTGATGCGAACAGCCGATGCGATTGCATTGGGTGAAGCGGGCGAGCGTTCAAATGATCCAGCGGCACTGGCGCGGGCCGCCAGAATGCTGGATGCACTGGGGGCAAGACCGACCGGAGAGGCTGAGGAGGAAGACGTTGCGCGAAAATGGATCGACCTCGCAGTCGCTCAGGACCCCAATATATCCGTACCCGTATATCGCGGCCGGGCGCTCGGTCCGGCCTATCGCAGGGGCACGGTATCGGCGGGATCTGATGTTACGATGCAGCAGATTTTTCTGGCCGGTAAAAAGGCTTCCGTCGCTCTCGTGCCGGTTTCCAAAAATATCCTGTCGATCAGTGTAGAAAATGGCGCCGGTGAGCGCCTTTGCTACAGGACTGTTTTCGAAAAGCCGGACAGCTGCGAATGGTTGCCGCTCTTCACCGACCGGTTTCTCATCCGGGTCATAACCAAGGTCCGGAAACCGGTACGCTATTACCTGGTTTCCAACTGACACCCAAGTTTGAATGTCCGCTATTTTCGTTGTCAGGATAAATGCGGCCATTCCGCTACCCACCCATTTCGGACATTAGGACTGATTGAGTCGGACATAAAAGCGGCTGGTCCGAAAACGCCCCGATTGTGTTGAAAAAGTCGGGCTCTCAGAAGGC
>JAGXGT010000036.1 GCA_024636595.1 Sphingomonadales bacterium
AGAGACAGGGACAGAGGAGAGGGGGGCAAGCGCCGCTTCCATCTCGTTCTCCTGCCCCGATGCAATCACCACCCAGATTTGATCAATGTCGGCATGGGCAGAAAAGCTATCAACGCTATGCCGGACCATCGGCTTTCCCCGGACCCGTTGAAACTGCTTCGGAAGCTCCAATCCTGCTCGTGCACCGACGCCTGCGGCCACGATCAGCGCATGGGTTTGGGATGAGGGATCACGGGCTTCAACCATCAACCGCGATCTACGCTGAGAATAGCGATGAAGCAATTCTTGCCTCGAAATTGATTTGCCGATAAAGACTGCTTAAATTTTAGGCAGCATATATGAAACTCGACCCGATCTACATTGGCAATTTGAAAATCGAAAGCCCGGTGATTCTGGCTCCGATGACTGGTGTCACCGATTTGCCCTTTCGTAAACTGGTCCGGCGATTTGGCTCTGGGCTCAATGTGACGGAAATGATTGCCAGTCAGGCGATGATCCGGGAAACCCGTCAGTCGCTGCAGAAATGCGCCTGGGATGCGACCGAAGAACCGGTGTCCATGCAGCTCGCCGGCTGCGATCCGGTAACCATGGCAGAAGCCGCCAGGCTGAACGAAGACCGCGGCGCGCAGATCATCGATATCAACATGGGTTGCCCGGTAAAAAAGGTCGTTAACGGTGACGCCGGCTCCGCTTTGATGCGCGATCTTCCTTTGGCGGCGTCACTGATCAAGGCGACGGTGGAAGCCGTCAACGTCCCGGTCACCGTCAAAATGCGAATGGGATGGGACCATCAAAGTCTGAACGCGCCGGAACTGGCCCATATTGCAGAAGATCTCGGCGCAAAAATGATCGTTGTGCATGGCAGAACCCGTTGCCAGATGTACCGGGATAGTGCCGACTGGACTTTTGTCAGCAAGGTCAAGCAGGCGGTTTCCCTGCCAGTAATCGTCAATGGCGATATTTGCACCATCGAGGACGGTCAGGCTGCGCTTGAGCAAAGCGGCGCCGATGGCGTGATGATCGGTCGCGGCGCCTATGGCAAACCTTGGCTTTTGGGGCAGTTCATGCACTGGTTCAAAACCGGAGAACGCCTGCCGGATCCGGACATTGCCACGCAATATGCCATTCTCAACGAACATTATCGCGACATGATGAAACTCTATGGCGAAGATGTCGGCGTCAAGGTCGCCCGCAAGCATGTCGGATGGTATACAAAAGGCCTCACCGGTTCGGCAGAATTTCGCAATCGGGCGAATAGTGAGGCGGATCCTCACATTGTGCTGGAAATGCTGGAGGAGTTTTACACGCCTTGGCTGAACAAAGCGGCCGCTTGATGGACGGTTTCCCTTCGGGCGAGCAAATTCTGGCTGGTCTGAGCCATGCCCTGATCGTCGTGGATTCCGACCATCTTATAGCCCGGGTCAATCCCTCTGGTGAGGCTCTGTTCGGGACCAGTGCCAAACATCTGGTTGGCCGCAGCATTGATCATGTCCTGCAATTCTCTGACCCAAGACTGAATGCAGCACTGACCGAGCAGGATATCAGCCTCACCGCCCGCGGCGTGATGGTTGCAAGCGACGACCGCAGACTGGGTATTGTCGATTTTGACATTCATCCGCTGGCTTCGGATTCCGACTGGCGCTTGATATCGCTGTCGCTGATGCCGCAGGATGGCCCGATTCTTGAGAGCGAAAATCACGATCCGTCCAATCTCGCGATCAGGGCGCCGGATATACTCAGCCATGAAATCAAAAATCCGCTTGCCGCGATCCGGGGTGCGGCACAGCTGCTCGACCGGCAACTCGACGAATCGCAAAAGCCTCTGACCCAGATGATCACGGCGGAAGTGGAGCGGGTGGTCAATCTGCTCAACCGGATGCAGACCCTGTCATCCAATCAACCGGCCCAGATCAAGGCGGTGAACATTCACACTTTAATTGATAGCGCCCGCCGATCGATTGAGGCAGCCACTGGTCAGGCAGTCAAGATCAACGACAAATTTGATCCGTCACTGCCCGACGCCCTGATCGACCCAGACGCGATGATGCAGGTTTTGACAAATGTGCTGGCCAATGCCGTTGATGCGACCAAACATCTGCCCAACCCGGAAATCCGCGTTGTCACCCGCTACAGTTTCGGCGCGTCCCTGTCGGCGCAGGGCGAAACCTCGGCGATCAGGCTGCCGATCCAGATCATGGTGTGTGATAATGGCCCCGGCGTCCCGGCGGAGCTGGAGCGGGAAATTTTCTCGCCGTTCGTCTCCACCAAGAAAGAAGGGCAGGGGCTCGGCCTCGCTCTGGTCAAAAAACTGATGCGCGATATGAACGGGCGCATCCGCTATGATCGTGAAAATCAGGACGAGATGAGCCGGTTTACGCTGTTTCTTCCCGTCGCCCCGAAAAGCTGACCGCAGGACAAAAACATGGCGAACGAAAAAATCATATTAGTCGAAGACGATCTGTCGGTCAGCCACGTCATCATTACCGCATTGCGGGCGGAGGGCTATGATGTCGAAAATTGCAAGTCGATCGCCGAGCGGGACGCGCTGATGGCCAGCAGCAGTTATGATTTGCTGTTGACCGATGTCGGGCTGGGCGAGGGCGAGGGGGACGGGATTTCTTCTCTCGGAAGCGTGAAAGCGACCCATCCGGACATCCCGATCATCATCATTTCCGCTCAGAACACACTCAATACCGCCGTCCGGGCGTCGGAGACCGGGGCCTTCGAATATTTGCCAAAGCCGTTCGACCTTGACGAGCTCGTCAAAGTCGTCGGACAAGCTTTGAAACCCAAAAACGTGCTTCTGGCCGAGCCGTCAATGGATGAAGAAAGCCTGCCGCTCGTTGGTCGAAGTGCGGCTATGCAGGACGTCTACCGGATGATCGCCCGGCTCCTGAAAAACGACCTGTCGGTGCTGGTGCTGGGCGAATCCGGCACTGGCAAGGAACTGGTCGCAGAAGCCATTCACGGACTGGGACACCGGAAATCGGGTCCGTTCATTGCCGTGAATATGGCGGCCATTCCATCGGAACTGATCGAAGCGGAACTGTTCGGCCATGAAAAAGGCGCCTTCACCGGTGCTGTCGCCAGTGCCGCCGGGAAATTTGAACAGGCGCAGGGCGGCACTCTGTTCCTCGACGAGATCGGCGACATGCCGATGCACGCGCAGACCCGTCTGCTGCGCGCCCTCCAATCGGGCGAAATCAGCCGGGTCGGCGGCAAGGGTCTGGTCAAGCTGGACGTGAGGATCATCGCCGCCACCAACCATGATTTTCTCGAACTGATTGAGCAGGGCAAGTTCCGCGAAGATCTTTATTACCGGATCAATGTCGTGCCGATCGAATTGCCCCCGCTGAGGGAGCGCGCCAGCGATATTCCGGCCCTAACCAATCATTTCCTCAAACTCGCGGTGACCGAGGGGCTTCCCCACAAACAGATTTCGCAAGAGGGGATGAACCTGCTGTGCCATAATTACTGGCGCGGCAATGTTCGCGAACTTAAAAATGTCATCTACCGCCTGGTGGTGACGGGCAGGGAGGAAACACTTTCCGAGGATGCCATCCGTCAGATACTCGCATCAGAGCGTGGCGAGGACCGGGTGGAATCGGCCGATATGGAGTTTGAAGGCCATATCAAGTCTATCGTACTGGGGTTGATGGCGGCGCCAGAGAAAGAAAATCTATACGCCCATGCGCTGGAAAAATTTGAGAAACCGCTACTGATCGAGATGATGCATCACGCGCACGGCAATCAGATCAAAGCCGCCAAAATTCTGGGAATCAATCGCAACACGCTGCGCAAGAAACTGAACGAATATCAAATCGATCCCGCCCAATCGAAATAGCCGTTTCAAAATAGCCCATCACGACGAAGCGACGTTTGGATTCGCCGAACCGTGATATATTTGCAATATTAGTGCTTTTCCCGCAACGAAACTGTTGTAGTGAAAGCACAATGACGGTTTCTTCCTCACCTTCGGAACAGCGTGTTCCCAATTGGCTGCGGCGGCTTGCGTTGATGGCGGAAAAAGAAGCCGTCATGAGGCGGGTCGAGTGGATCGTATTGAGTCTCGTTGGCGCTATCATGCTCGGCACTTATTTTCTGCTGAGTAGGCAATCCGATCAAACCGATTTTATTTCCCCGCCTTTGACCGCGGCGCTGCTGGTGGCAAACCTGGTTCCGGCGATGACGCTGCTGGTCCTGTTCGGTCGGCGGATCGCGAAGGAGCGGGCGGCAAAGTCTTCGATCGGCAGCAAGGGCCGACTGCACGTCCAACTGGTTGCGTTATTTTCCCTCGTCGCGAGCATCCCGATGCTGCTGGTGGTCATTTTCGCATCCCTGCTGTTTCAATATGGCGTCGAATTCTGGTTTTCGGATCGCGCCAGGGGGATGCTGGAAAATGCCAATGACCTGGCCCGCGGCTATTATGAACAAAATCAGCGGGAAGTGGGCGAAGAGACGATCACTATGGCCAATGATTTGCGCAATTATTTGCAGCAGGCCGATCTCGAAAGCCCGGAATTCGCTGAGGGATATGTCTTTCAGGTCCTGTCGCGCAAGCTCAATGAATCGGCCATTATCGAATATGGGGCCGATGGCGTTGCCCGAACGGCAGCGGCCGTCGATCCCGACGACGGCGACAAACAGCCGAAGATTACTCAGACTGTCTTGCGTCAACTCGAACAGGGGCAAAGCTATGTCGTCACTGCTCGGCCTAACAAGATAGAAGCGGTTACCGCACTCGATTTGAAATCGCGGATATTCCTCTATGCAGCGCGGGATTCCGATATGCTGGCGCTTAGTCAGTGGGAACGCGCACAGTCCGTGCTGGCCGATTATGAACAGCTTTTTTCCAGATCGCGAAGCCTGCAACTGCAATTCAACATTGCCTTGTTCGTTATTTCTCTGCTCATCGTAGGGCTTGTATTGTGGATAGCCCTGCTGGTCGCCGACCGGATGGTCAGGCCGGTCAGCGATCTGGTTCACGCCGCGAAGCGAGTCACCGAAGGGGATTTGGCGACGCGGGTGCCGACGACTTTTGAAAATGACGAAATTAGCACACTCGGACGCGCGTTTAACCGCATGACCGAAAGGCTGGAAACGCAGACAACCGCGTTGATAACAGCGAACGAGCAATTGGGTAGCCGTCGCGCCTTTATCGAGGCTGTGCTCGAATCTGTCACGGCCGGGATCATCAGCCTGGATGAAAAAGGCGAGATCAAGCTGGTCAATTCGCAGGCCCAGTCGCTGCTCTCAAAACCGATCAACGACCTGCTCGATGTCGACATTGGCACGGCGGCGCCACAATTTGCCGAGCTGATTCAGGAAGGCGTTGAAAATAGCATCATCGAATTTGCTTCGGATTCGGACATGCGAACGTTGGCGGTGAAGATTGTCGGGGGCCCGACCGGCCATGTGATCACCTTTGAAGATATAACCCAGCAATTGCTGGATCAACGCCGAGCGGCTTGGTCAGACGTCGCCAGGCGTATCGCCCATGAAATCAAAAATCCTTTGACGCCGATTCAACTGGCCGCCGAACGATTGCAACGGCGGTTTGGCGCGCGTCTGACGGACGATGCGACCGTGTTCGAAAGCCTGACCAAAACGATTATACGGCAGGTCGGCGATCTGAGAAATATCGTCGATGAATTCTCCTCATTTGCGCGGATGCCCAAACCCGTTTTTCGCGAGGAGAATCTCGACGATATCCTGAAACAGGCCTTGTTCATGCAGGATGTTGCATGGCCAACTATCGCGTTTCACTTTGTCTCGGATGATCAACCGATATCGCTGGTCTGTGATCGCCGTCAACTCGGCCAGGCGCTTACCAATATTATCAAAAATGCGGCGGAAGCTATTCAGCAGCGGGCCGAGTCCAGCACCGATTTTCAAGTCGCTGACGGTCAAATAGAGCTGGCCGTTCGAACAGAAAATCAGCTGGTTGTTATCCAACTGACGGACAACGGAATCGGCTTGCCGATCGAACGGGACCGTATCGTAGAGCCCTATATGACAACACGGGCGACGGGCACCGGCCTGGGCCTCGCCATCGTCAAGAAGATTGTCGAAGAGCATTTTGGTGAGATGAAGTTCAGCGACGCGCCCGATGGGGGCACCAGAGTCACAATCCGGCTCAGCACCTCCCAATTGGCCAGACTTTCGCGCGGGATGGGGGAGAACCGTGCTCCGTCGCTGCCCGGCCCCGACGAACACGACCCGCAGATGGCAAATATTGATAAATGAAGGTTAGAGGTTCAACATGGCGTTAGATATTCTGGTTGTCGACGACGAACCCGATATCCGTGATTTGATATCCGGTGTTCTGGAAGACGAGGGCTACACCACGCGAGTAGCCGCCGATAGCGATGCCGCACTTGCCGCTGTAAACGAGCGGCGCCCTTCGTTGGTCCTGCTTGATGTCTGGCTGCGAGGCTCACGCCTGGACGGCTTGGAGCTGCTGACCGAAATGAAGCAACTTGATGCCAAGATGCCGATCATCGTGATCTCCGGCCATGGCAATATCGACACGGCGGTCGCTGCAATATCCCAGGGCACGGTCGATTTTATCGAGAAGCCCTTCGAGGCCGAACATCTGCTGCATTTGGTAGCGAGAGCAACCGAAACCGAACGGCTGCGTCGGGAAAATGAAATCCTCAAAGCGCGCGTCGGCTTTGCTGACGAATTGACCGGCAATTCGGCTGCCGTGAACAATGTGCGCGCGACATTGAAGCGGGTTGCCGGAACCGGCAGTCGCTTGCTGATCTCCGGTCCGGCAGGGGTCGGCAAAGAGGTTGCCGCTCGATTGCTGCATAATTGGAGCAACCGGTCCAATGCGGCCTTTGTGACGATTAGCGCCGCTCGGCTCTCACCGGAAAGTGTTGAAGAGGAACTTTTCGGCACCGAACGTAACGGCAAGATCGAAAAAACCGGACTGATGGAAGAAGCCCATGGTGGCACATTATTCATCGATGAAGTCGCCGATATGCCGCTCGACACCCAAGGCAAGATCCTGCGGGTGCTTACCGAGCAAAGCTTCAACCGGCTGGGTGGCTCTAAGAAAGTGAACGTCGATGTACGGGTAGTCTCTGCAACCTCGCGCGACCTGGAAGTGGAGATACGCGAAAAACGGTTCAGGGAAGATTTGTTCTATCGCCTCAATGTGGTGCCAGTGGTCTTGCCGCCGCTTAACCAGCGGCGCGAGGATATTCCGGTGCTGGTTGACCATTATGCGGCACGTTTTGCCGCCGAGCAACGGCTACAACCCCCTGAAATCTCGGATGAGGCAATGGCGGCGCTCCAGGCCTGCGATTGGCCGGGCAATGTCCGGCAATTGCGCAATGTTGTCGAGCGAACGATCATTTTGGCGCCGAAAGACAATTTTACCAAGATAGAGGTAGAAATGTTGCCACCGGAGGTGCTCGGCAATGACGATGATCTTGATCAGGGCGTGGCTTCGCTCATGGGTTCTCCGCTGAGAGAAGCGCGGGAAAGCTTCGAACGGGAATATCTGAAAGTCCAGATTCGGCGCTTTTCCGGCAATATTTCCAAGACGGCGAATTTCATTGGGATGGAACGGTCTGCGCTGCACCGCAAGTTGAAGATATTGGGCCTCGCCTCGCGCAAGAAAACCGATGCCGACTGAGCGTCACGGTTAAGCGGTTGTCGTGAACGCGCAAATCTCATATATGAAGCGTGAAGGGCCCAAGAATATAAGATACCGTCGCCAAAATCATAAAATGCCATCGTAAAGATAGCCAATAATAGGAGTCAAATATGACCGATAAATCAAACAATCTTCAGGATTTGTTTCTCAATTCCCTCCGTAAATCAAAAACCCCCGTGACGATGTTTCTGGTGAAGGGCGTCAAACTTCAGGGCATTGTTACCTGGTTCGACAATTTTTCAGTCCTGCTGCGCCGCGATGGGCAATCACAATTGGTGTACAAGCACGCCATTTCTACGATAATGCCGTCGGAAGCGCTCGATACCGAACCGTTTGCCGAGCTTATGAACAACACCAAAATCCGTGCGGGGGTCCTCCAGGAGGTATTCCTTACGGCGGTCCGTGACAGCAACGATCCTGTGACCATGTTTCTGGTCAATGGCGTGATGTTGCAGGGCGAAGTTTCTGCCTACGATCTCTTTTGTATCCTGCTCGAAAGGGAAGGACTGTCTCAACTCGTCTACAAACATGCGATATCAACCGTGCAACCTGGTCGGCCTCTTAACCTCGCCGATTATAATAACGCAGATGATGGTGCGCATTGATCCCATTTGAGAAGGAAAGTCTCGACAGCAAAAGCCGTCGGGCGCTCATCGTACATCCGGACATGGTGTCTCTCAGCCAGTCTGCGCTTGAGCATCGACTGGCTGAGGCGGTTGGCCTCGCCTTGGCGATCGGTCTGGTGGCAACCGCATCCCATTATTTTTCGGTTCGCAAACCAAAGCCGGCCACTTTGTTCGGATCCGGACAGGTAGATCAAATCCGCAAGATGATGGAGGAACAAGAGGCCACCATATTGATTGTGGATGGCAGCTTGAGCGCGATCCAGCAGCGAAATCTCGAAGAAAAGCTCGACGTCAAGGTCATCGATCGAACCGGGCTTATCCTCGAAATATTCGGTGCGCGGGCCGCCACGGCGGAAGGTCGTTTGCAGGTGGAACTCGCGCATCTGGATTATCAAGCGGGCCGTCTGGTGCGTAGCTGGACCCACCTTGAACGGCAGCGCGGCGGTTTCGGCTTTCTCGGCGGACCGGGCGAGACCCAGATCGAGTCCGATCGCCGGATGATTCGCGATCGCATGGCCAAGTTGCGCAAAGACTTGGCTCATTTGCGCAAGACCCGCGCGTTACACCGTGAACGGCGACAGCGTGCGCCTTGGCCGGTGATAGCCTTGGTCGGCTATACCAATGCCGGAAAATCGACCTTGTTCAACCGGTTGACCGGCGCCGATGTGTTTGCCGAAGACTTGCTCTTCGCAACGCTCGACCCAACGATGCGGGAATTTTCGTTGCCCGGCTATGACAAGGCGATTTTGTCGGACACGGTGGGCTTTGTCTCGGACCTTCCGACCCAATTGGTCGCCGCTTTTCGCGCCACGCTGGAAGAGGTCAGCGCCGCTGACATCGTTGTCCATGTCCGCGACATTGCACACGAAGCAACCGATGCACAAGCCAGAGACGTCAGGCAGATATTGGCTGATCTCGGCGTGTCCGAGGAAGCAGGAGAGGGGCCTCCTGTCATCGAGGCCTGGAACAAGATCGATAAGATCGATCGCGAAGACCCTGAATATGCGCGGATCTTGCCGCCCTTGCCCGAAAATGTCTGCGCAATTTCAGCAGAAACCGGAGCCGGCGTTGATACACTGGTCAAACTGATCGCGAAAACATTGTCGGAAGGCTATAAGTCCGAACAGATTACCATTTCGGCCTCCGATGGCAAGCGGATGGCCTGGTTGCACGAAAATGGACGGGTGCTGAGCAGCAAGCAACAATCTGATGATCTCATCCTGGCGGTCGAAATGTCGCCGCGCAACTGGGGCCGGTACCACGCACTAGAATGAGCAATCAGGTCGCGGCGAGACTGATCTTGGCTTTTTGCCATTCTACTTCGAGTTCGTCGAGCGACATATCCTGCATATTCTTGCTAACACTAGACTCTACCGCGTTGAATCTCTTGGTAAATTTCGCAGTCGCATCGGATAGCGCCCGCTCTGCATCTACTTTGTAATGACGGGCAAGGTTGACCGCAGAAAAAAGCAGATCGCCGATCTCCTCATGCACATCCTCTGCGCTGCGCGCAGCCTCTACTTCATCCAGTTCCTCGAGCAGCTTGTCCTTTACCGGTGCCTTGTCTGGCCAGTCGAAGCCCACGCGGGCAGCCCGTTTCTGAATTTTTTGTGCGCGCAGCAAGGCGGGCAGGGCAAGCGCGACACCGTCGAGAGCGCTCGACTGCCCTGATTGCTCGCGCTCGTCCGCCTTCATCTGTTCCCAACCCGGGCTCTGATCAGCCTCGCCAAAAATATGCGGATGACGGCGGATCATCTTGTCACAGATCGATGTGACCACGTCCTGAAAGTCGAACGAGCCCGTATCAGCGGCAATCTGGCTGTGAAAAACCACCTGGAGCAGGAGATCACCAAGTTCGTCCCGGAGTGCCAACATATCGTCGCGGTCGATTGCGTCGGCAACCTCATAAGCTTCCTCGATGGTGTAAGGTGCAATCGTGCCGAACGTCTGCACCTTGTCCCATTCGCAACCGGTCTCCGGATCGCGTAGAAGCCGCATGATTTCAAGCAGGGGATCGATCAATTGCGCATCCATTTCAATCTATCATTAAGGTTGATAATATATATTATGTTAAATTGGCAGTCATTCAGCAGGGGCATTAGTCGGCGGTTCCAACACCATTTCCGCGCCCTCTACGCGCCAACTTCCCAACTTTGACAAAAAGTTCATACCAATCACATTCGAATCCCCGAACTCTTCCGCAACAACAACGGGTAAATCCTGAGCCACCATCGGACCGATCTGCAGCGACTGGATAGTTCCGCGTTGCGCCTCAACCGATCCGTTAGCTGTAATCAGAACCACCGGAAACGGACTTTCACTCATGTCGATACCGGCGCGCTGCGCGGTTCGCAATGTCATCGCCGTTGTCGTAGCTCCGCTGTCGATCAGGAACCGCACCGGCTTCGCGTTAACCTTTGCGTCAACCCAGAAATGGCCGTCTGCGGATTGACGGATCCTTAATGTATCGCCGACGATGGCCTGTTCATTCGCGCCGATCATTTCGCCGGACACCCGGCTCCAAACGGCCAATAGCTCGCGCTGATAGGAAAATCCGACGATAAACACGGCGAATATCGCCACCCATGCCAACGCAGTGCGAACGATCTCTCCCAAGCCGATCCGCCGGGAAAACAAGGCGCTGCCGACAAGCACCAGTGCGCCGATTGCAAAAACGAGATTGATATTCTGGTCTTCGGTCACCGTCAGATTTCTTTCACATATCCATCGTAAGCGGGCCGGACATGATCCGGCAATATGCTCACAAGATGGGCATAGTCCATCGACTTGTCCATATGAGTCAACAGACTCAATTTCGGTTGGACATCGTCAATGAGGGTCAATGTCATATCCAGATGGGCATGGGTCGGGTGCGGTTCGTCTCGCAATGCATCAACAACAAACAGGTCACAATCACGATATAAAGCGCGCATTTCCGGCGTGACTTCGCCGAAATCGGTGGCGTAGACGATGGATTTACCCTGATGTTCGAAGCGCAATCCTGCCGATGTTATGCCGCCGTGCGGCTGATCGACATGGCGGACCAAAATATCACCGATTTCGACATCGCTCTCCAGCGAGATACCCTCACAGATAGACGGGTAATATTTATGTCCCTCAAAGACATAGGAAAAACGCTCCTTCAGACTGTTAAGTGCAAACGGGCGAGCATAGCCGGGGATTGCCTTGCGCGATTGCTGAAACACCGAACGCAGGTCGTCGATGCCGTGGCAATGATCCGCATGGTCATGGGTCCAGATCACAGCATCAATATGGTCAATGTCATTGTCGAGAAACTGGTTCCGCAAATCAGGCGATGTGTCGACCAATATCCGGGTGCTAGCGCTTTCCACCACAATAGAGACTCGGCTTCTCCGGTTCCTCGGCTCGTTCGGGTCGCAATCGCCCCAGTCGTTGCCGATGCGCGGCACACCCGAAGAAGTCCCGCATCCCAAAATCGTAAGTTTCAAGGCCAAATTCAGGGCCGCGCCTTGGAGAAGAGCTGATAGAAATTCCGGCCAGTGGTCTCACAAAGCGCCATAAAGTCCTCGCCCCGTAATTCGGCGAGATAACGGGCGGTATCAGCAACAAACGCTGGCTCCCCGGTTTTGCCGCGATGCGGCACCGGAGCCAGGAAAGGCGCATCGGTTTCGACCAGAAGCCGGTCCGACGGAAGTTTTGCCGCCGTTTCTTTGAGATCTTTGGCATTTTTGAAGGTCACAATACCGGAGATCGAAATATACAGCCCCAGAGCCAAAGCTTTCTGGGCAAAATCCTCACTGGCGGTAAAACAATGGATCACACCGGTATAGGCGCCCTGCTCCATCTCCTCCGCCATTATTTCAGCCGTATCCGCTTCCGCATCACGTGTATGAACAATGACCGGAAGGCCGGTTTCGCGCGCCGCATGAATATGGGTACGAAAACTCTGCCGCTGGCGTTCACGGTCGCTATGGTCATAATAATAATCCAGCCCGGTTTCGCCAATCGCGACAACCCGCGGATGCGTTGCCTCCTTGACCAGCTTTTCGAGATCAACATCGGGGTGAGCATCGGCTTCGTGCGGGTGGATGCCGATACTTGCCCATACGTCTTTTTCCCGATCGGCCGTGGCAACAATATCGCGCCATTCGCTCTCACGTGTCGAGATATTAAGCATCGCTGTCACACCGCTCTGCCGTGCGCGTTCGAGAACAGCGCCCTGCTCTTCGACCAGTCCCTTATAATTCAGATGGCAGTGGCTATCGATTAGCATATCAGGGATTCACTTCATCGGTCAGGAGTTCAAGTCGGGGGAAAATGCCTTGGGGTTGAGGCAGTTCCAGCCCCGGTTCGATCGGCGTTGCCAAATCTTCGAAATCCCGGACATCCTCTGGTTGAGAGAGCAAATCGAGCATCCTGTCACAGCTGTCCGGGATCGCCCAGCGCAGCATGATTGCCAGTTGCCGGACAGCCTCCGCAGTATGATAGAGCACCGTATCAGCGCGAGCGGGATCAGTTTTGCGCAACGTCCACGGTGCCTGATCGGCAAAATATGTGTTGGTCGCGCTCAACCGTTCGCGGATGATATCCAGCGCCTGGTCAATCTTGAACAGGCCGCCGGTCATCGCCGCCTTCACATCCGCAAAACAGGCATCCAATGCACTTAATAACTGCTGTTCCGCTTCGGTCGCGATACCCGGAGGCGGAACTTTGCCGTCGCAATTTTTGGCGATCATCGACAGGCTGCGCTGTGCCAGATTGCCGAAATTATTGGCGAGGTCTGCATTGGTCTTGGTAACAATGGCGTCAGCCGAGTAGGTACCATCTTTTCCAAATACCACATCAGCAAGCAGGAAATAGCGCAGTTGATCGACACCAAAACGCTCCGCCAATTCCATCGGATCGACCACATTGCCGACTGATTTTGACATTTTTTCGCCGCGGTTGAGCAGAAATCCATGTCCAAAGACCTGCTTGGGCAGCGGCAAACCGGCACTCATCAGAAACGCCGGCCAGTAAACCGCGTGAAAGCGGACGATATCCTTGCCAATCAGGTGCAGATCTGCAGGCCAATATTTTTCAAACATGCCGGTCGTATCGGGATAACCAACGCCGGTCATATAAGTGGTCAGCGCGTCAACCCAGACATACATGACATGGCCCGGCGATCCAGGGACCGGGACTCCCCAGTCAAAACTCGTCCGCGAGACGCTGAGATCCCTCAATCCGCCCTCGACAAACCGCATGACTTCATTGCGCCGACTTTCGGGCTGGATGAATTCGGGATACTCTTCAAATAATTTCAGCAATTTATCCTGATATTCGGACAGTTTGAAAAACCAGGTTTCTTCTGCGGTCCATTCGACCGGTGTGCCTTGTGGCGAAAGCTTGACATCCCCCTCGCCTGTTTCCAATTCATCTTCCGCATAAAAGGCTTCGTCCCGAACCGAATACCAGCCTTCATAGCGGTCTAGATAAAGATCGCCATTGGCCTCCATCGCTTTCCACAAGGCCTTGCTGGCGTCATGATGCGCAGCCTCGCTGGTACGGCGGAATCCATCGTGTTTTATGTTAAGTTTATCGCACATCTCTATGAAATATGAGGACATTTCATCAGCCAGCTTGATCGTGTCGACGCCGGCGTCCCGCGCGGTCTGGACCATTTTCAATCCATGCTCATCGGTTCCGGTGATCAGCCGAACATCTCTGCCATTCAGCCTATAAAATCGGGCAATGGCATCGGCGGCGATCGCCTCATAGGCATGGCCGATGTGCGGACGACCGTTTGGATAACTGATCGCGGTGGTAATATAAAAGGGTTCAGACATAGCCATCTCTCTTGATGGATTGGCCGCGCTTGTAAACAGCCAAAATCTCTATTTTCCCGCGTTTCCCTGCCTGAGGTCTCCCATCAGGCTTCCAAGCCGGAATATTACCGCTTGGTTATCCAGTGCTTTCGGCAACGCGGCCGCGGCCAAATCACTGGCTTCGCGCCATTTTTCAATGGTGTGCAGGGAACAGGCCATCTGCTGACCCTTGATCTGCTCCGCGATCAGACTGGGAGCCCGCTCCAAAAAGGCACGATATCTCGGGGTGGCGGCCTTCAAGGACAGCTTCCGGGCCAAATCGCTTTTCAATCGATTATC
>JAGXGT010000037.1 GCA_024636595.1 Sphingomonadales bacterium
CCCCAGCACCAGGAAACATTCGCCGTTGGTATGCGGCTTCACTTCCCGGACCTGGCTCAGATTGACGATGGTAGAGCGATGCACCCGCTGGAAATTGCGGGGATCGAGCCGCTTTTCCAGATCTTTCATGGTCTCGCGCAGGATCAGACTATTGTCGGCGGTATAGATGCACATATAGTCGCCGGCGGCATCAATCCGCTCAATCGTATCAACATCGACGCGGAAAATCTGGCCGCGATCTTTCACGTTGATCAGCTTCTCATAGCGATTCGCCGACGCCGGTTCTTCCGAATCATCGATTCCCGCCATCGCATCCGGTGCCACTTCACTCAGCACATTTTTCAGCTTTTCGAGCTCAGCACCGCCGCGTTTTTCTGACAGGCGCTTGCGCACCCGGTCAATTGCGTCGGCCAGCCGGTCTTCCTCAACCGGCTTCACCAGATAATCGATCGCTTCGGCTTCAAAGGCACGGACCGCATGTTCGGAATATGCCGTCACAAAGATGAACAGCGGCGGTTCGATCTCCATGATCCCCTGAACCACCGAAAAACCGTCAAACCCAGGCATCTGAATATCGAGAAACACCAGATCGGGCTTCAAGGTCTTGATCTTGCGAATCGCTTCCCGGCCATTGCGGCAGGTGTCGACAATCTCGATATCGTCAAATTTTTCCAGCCGAATCTGCAAGCCTTGAATCGCAAGCTTTTCATCATCGACTAATATCGTCCTGATCGTCATGTTTTTAAATCCTTATGCTGAAATGATGCCATCGCGGGCGCATTGACAGGCTCCCGTTGACGGTCATCACTGGATGCATGCTCCCCAAAAATAGTCTCGTTTCTCACTTGCTCGTCGGTCGCGGCGTGATCGGCCGCTTCGCGATCAATCTGTTCTCTAGTTTCAAATGGCAAGGCGATCACCACCGAAAAGCCTTCGCCCGGTGACGAGCGCGTTTCAAATATAGCGCTTTCTCCATAGGCTTGGTTTAATCGCTCCTGAATATTGCCGAGGCCGACACCGGTGGACGCGGGCTTGTTTGTCGTCGGGCCAACTTTCCCCGGCCCGGTATCCGACACGATTATGCGCAGTTTGTCGCCGTCGAGATGGGCAGACACCGAAATATCAGCCCCTTCTTCCTGCGGCGTCACTGCATATTTGATCGCATTCTCCACCAGCGGCTGCAGCAATAAGGACGGCAATAACGCATCGCGCACGGCCGGATCGATATCAAAATGCGACCGCAGCCTTTCCTCAAAGCGCATTTTCTCGATATCCAGATAGAGATGCAGGGTTTCCACCTCCTGCGCCAGCGTCACCCGGCTGTGGACCTCGTTGACCAGCGTGTGACGCAGGAAGGAGGACAGGCGCGACAGCATGGCGTTGGCCGGTTCGGTCTGGCGCAACAGCACCAGCGTCGAAATGCTGTTCAGCGTGTTGAACAGGAAGTGCGGATTGAGCTGATAGCGCAGCATCGCCAGTTGAGCGCGAGTCGCCTGCGCTTCCAGTTGCAGCAGCTGGTCATTTTGCTCCTCGACCCGCAAAAAGAAATTGATCGCATAATAAAGCGCCGACCAGGCACCGAGCAGCATGATGCCGAGAAACAGAGAACCCAGAAACAAGGTTCCAAATGCGGTTTCTGTGGCGGGGTTCTGGATCAGAAAAACCCAGGCGTCGATAAAAGCATAGAGCGCCGCTGCCACCGTCAATATCGCAGCGGTGCTGCTCCATGTCACGATCGGGCGGCGGTGAATCAGATTCTTGTAGACCACTGACAACAGCAAGGAGATGGAATAGCCGGTAATCGTCGAAATAATCACCGGCACCAGGAAGCTCAGCGGCAGTCCGTTTGAAATACCGCCGATCGCTCGCAAAATCAGCGCACCGGCCCAACCCGCGGATTGCAGATTCCAGAATGCGCGGTTCTTGTTGCCAAAAAACGGCTGGGGACGAATTTCCATGACGGCCATCACGCTATCTATAGCGGGGCATTGCCGGTTGGGGAAGAATCGCCTATCAATTGCGCAAATAAGACGACGAACGCCCCATTTTTCGAGCTGAATGTAAAGATATTGGCATTATCAAGACGAAAAATGGGGCTGAAGATCGGCAACTGACAAAGGAGAATATGATGGGTGGTCCCAACGAAGTCCGGGCTAAATTCCCTTCCATGGAAGAAGGTACGCAAGAAGACTGGCAGATTATCGGCGGCCATTTTGGCCCCTTTGCCAGCAAGGTAGCCGACCGCGTGCTCGACCATCTGAAGCTGCTCGACGGCGATTTTGGCGGTTTTCCGATCGACCGGATGCAACATAGTCTGCAAACCGCGACTCGCGCGCACCGCGATGGGCGGGACGAGGAATATGTGGTGATGGCCCTGCTGCACGACGTCGGTGATACGCTCGGCACCTACAACCATCCCGATATTGCTGCGGCGATCCTGAAACCTTTTGTCAGCGAAAAGAATCACTGGATCGCGGAAAAGCATGGCATCTTTCAGGGCTATTATTTTTTCCACTATCTCGGGCAGGATCGCGACATGCGCGAGCAATTTCGCGGTCACGAACATTTTGAGGATTGTGCGGAATTCTGCGCGAAATATGACCAGACGGCGTTTGATGCCGCCTATGATACCGCGCCGCTGGAGTTTTTCGAACCGATGGTTCGCCGCGTCATGGCCCGCCCGATAAACAGCATTTACGCGACAGAATAGAACCGCCAGAGACGAGCCATCAGGCGGCCGTGGATTCGCCAATTTCCCGGAGATGACGAACAACCATATCATCGCGATTGGCACCGTCTGAAGCGGGTTTCAGCTCCGCTTCGTCGATCCAGCACAGATCATCCATTTCGAGAACACGGTCATCATGGGCCCGCATGCTGATCTTGCGGATCGGTTTGCGGTCGCGCGAATCGCATAGGATCGGATTGGACGGAACGCCGGTTTCCCATCTTTCTCCCCATTGCCGGAGCGCGATCATCGTCGGCAGCAAATCCTGACCCTTGTCGGTCAGTCGATATTCGACCTTCCGTTTGTCATGATCACAGGGCCGACGGGTCATGATTCCCGCTTCCACCATCCGGGTGAGCCGGTTGGCCAGGATATTTCGGGCGATCCCAATCTCGGAGAGGAAATCCTCAAAATGGCCAACGCCATTGAGCGCGGCACGCAATATCATGAAACACCAACGTTCGCCGATCACTTCCAGTGACACGGGCAGACTGCACTCACCGCCAGCCAGACTCGATAGATCTTCTCTGATTTTCTCCATGTATCCATTCCTAAACCAGTTTTTTGGCAAGTGCGAAAAAAATATAAGTTTTTAGTTGCAACTTAAAACCTATTAATATAAGTATTGATTCGCAACCTAAATTGCAAGCCAAATTTTCTCCCCTGTGGCCTTCGCCAAGATGGCCCGAAAACAGAATGACGAAAGGAAATATCATGCTTCTCTCCCAAAGCCCGCTTCGCGCTTCGATGATCTTCTGCATCGCTGCGATGACCTCCCTCACCCTGTTCACAGCAACCACCGTAGAGGCACGCACCAAACCCGTCGCCTATACGGCGGAATTGCAGGCCCCGGTTGAAGCCACGCAGGAAATCATCAAGGATACCGTGATCCGCTGTGCAGGCACCGAATGCATTGGCACGCAAAGCAGCTCC
Organism: Sphingomonadales bacterium; assembly: GCA_024636595.1. Lineage (GTDB taxonomy): Bacteria > Pseudomonadota > Alphaproteobacteria > Sphingomonadales > Sphingomonadaceae > Parasphingorhabdus. Next base: position 3,662 of record JAGXGT010000037.1, read on the forward strand.
GCACCACGGACAATTTGCGCCAAGCTCGCCGATGAATTCGGACCGGTCGCCAGTTTTGCCTATAAAGGCGAGGCATTTGACACCGAGGCACTCGCCAAGTGCAACAACTGACGTGAAGATCCCCGTCTGACCGGTCTCTGACTCCCTATGGTAGCCAAATACGGCTCCTACCGGTCAGCCATAGCGCCGAAGCAAAGCTCCTTTTCCGGCCTGCCGGACATAAGAGCACGCTTCGGCGCTCTTTTTAGTTGCCCCGGTCCCGAAAGCGCACCATCTTCGTACCATGCTCAGGCAATATGAACTGGTGGAACGGGTCCGATCCTATGATCCCGATGCAGATGAAGATCTGATAAACCGCGCCTATGTTTTTTCCGTGCAAAGGCATGGCAGCCAGAAACGCGCCAGCGGCGACCCTTATTTCAGCCATCCTATAGAGGTTGCGGGTCTGATGACCGACCTCAAGCTGGACCAGCAGACCATCGTCACGGCGCTGCTCCACGATACGGTCGAGGATACGCTGACCACGACCGAAGAAATCAGCAAATTATTCGGCGAAGAAATCGCTCGCCTGGTTGATGGCGTGACCAAGCTCTCGAAGATCGAAGCGCAGACCGACAATGAACGCGCCGCGGAGAATCTGCGCAAATTTCTGCTGGCCATGTCCGATGATATCCGTGTGCTGCTGGTCAAGCTCGCCGACCGCCTGCACAATATGCGCACCCTGCATTTCATCAAGAGTGAAGAAAAGCGACAGCGAATCGCCCACGAAACCATGGATATCTATGCGCCGCTCGCCGAACGGGTCGGCATGTATGAATATATGCGGGAGATGCAGTTGCTGGCTTTCCAGCACATGGAACCGGAAGCCTATGAAACAATCACCAAAAGATTGCAGGCGATCAAGGAAGGGGACGAAGGCCAGGTCGATAAGATCTCGCTGTCGATCCAGAAGGCCTTGCAGAGCGGCGGTCTGGCGGCAGAAGTCAGCGGGCGAGAGAAACATCCCTATTCGATCTGGCGCAAAATGCAGGAACGGCACGTCAGCTTTGAACAACTGACCGACATCATGGCGTTCCGGGTTGTGACCGACAATAGCGCCGAATGCTATCGCGCACTCGGCATCCTCCACAAGAAATGGAAAATGGTCCCCGGCCGGTTCAAGGACTATATCTCCACGCCCAAGCGCAACGGGTATAGCTCTATCCACACCACGATCATGCACGGCACCAATATGCGGGTGGAAATCCAGATCCGCTCGCAGCGCATGCACGAGGATAATGAATGCGGGCTCGCCGCGCACTGGGCCTATAAACAGGGCAACCGGCCCGATGGTCAGGCCGGCTGGATCCGCGATCTGATCGAGATTCTCGATCAGGCCGAAGATGCAGAGGAATTGCTCGAACACACCCGGCTGGCGATGTACCAGGACCGGATTTTTGCCTTCACGCCGAAAGGCACCTTGCTACAGATGCCGCGCGGTTCGACGACCGTCGATTTCGCTTATGCCGTGCACACCGATCTTGGCAATCAGGCGGTCGGCGCCAAGGTCAATGGCCGGCATGTGCCGCTACGCACCCAGCTACAAAATGGCGATGTCGTCGAAATCCTCAAATCCAAGGGGCAGGAACCGCAGCCGGGCTGGCTGTCCTTTGTCATCACCGGCAAGGCGCGCGCGGCGATCCGCCGCAATGTCCGATTCAAGGAACGCGACGAGATGATCGCGATCGGCACCGAGCTTTATGAAGAAATCATCGAGCGACTGCCCGGCAAGATCGGCAAGCGCGCGATCAAGGCGGCGCTGAAACGGCTGAACTTGAAGGAGCCGGATGACCTGATGATGGCGATCGGGACCCGCGAGCTCAGCGACCGCGAGGTGATGGAAGCGATCATTCCAGGCAGCATCCACGACAATGATGACGAAAGGCAATGGCCGGAGCAGGACCGCGCCATTTCGATCAAGGGCCTGACCCCGGGCGTGGCTTTCAATCTCGCCGAATGCTGCCATCCGGTGCCGGGTGACCGGATTGTCGGGCTACGCCGCAGTGGCGAAAATGTCGAGGTACATACGATCGATTGCCCGAGTCTGGCCGATGGCGTCGATGCGGACTGGGTCGACCTCAGCTGGGGCAACGAAAGCGACGGCGCGCCGGCGCGGCTATGCGCAGTGCTGCACAACAAGCCGGGCACACTGGCCGAAATGGCCGGAATTTTCGGCTTCCACAATGCCAATATCCTCAACCTGCGCCTGTCCCACCGCGATGGACCGTTCCACACGTTCGATGTCGATCTGGAGGTGCATAATGTCCATCATCTGATGCGCATCTTATCCGCATTGCGCGCATCGGAAGCGGTTGCGCAAGCTGAACGCGCCTGATTTGACGATCAGGCAAACTTAGCGAGTGGGCGGTGGTCCGCCGGGAACGCCCTGGACCTGCATCTGCTGACGCAGCTCTTCCATTTGCGCTGCTGAAATAAAGTCCAGCAAAGTCACATCGAATATCAGCAGGCTGTTAGCGGGCAGTTCCGGTCCGGGTGACACTTCGCCATAGGCGAGGTCCGACGGGATCCAGATACGATATTCGCCGCCTTTCTGCATCAGTTGCAGTGCTTCCGAGAAACCCGGCACAACCGCACCGACGGGCATCGGCGTCTGCTCGTTAGCATCAAAGACAGTGCCATCGCGCAACCTGCCTTCATATTTGACGAGCGCGGTATCGGTAGCGGAGGGGGAGGCCCCCTCACTCGCTTTGATCACTTTATATTGCAATCCGGATTTGGTCTGCTCAACGCCGGGCTGCTTGGCATTTTCCGCCAGGAATTCGGCGTTGCTCGGTGGCGGGAACAGTTGTTCCCATCCCGCCTGGGCAAATTCTGTGGGGCTGGTTTTTTCGGGTATGGCCAGTGCAAGCACGACCACCAAGATGATGCCGAGCAGCAGCCCGAGCAAGAACGGCCTGATCGAGAACGATGACCCGCTTTCCTTCTGGCCTGAGCCGATATTACTCACGAACTAAGCTCCAAAAATAATTATGCTAACGGCAATTATTGGCCTGGAGCACCAGGAACAGCGCCCTGCGCCTGCATCTGCTGCCGCAATTCTTCCATTTGCGCTGCTGAAATAAAGTCGAGTAGAGTGACATCAAAAATAAGCAGACTGTTTGGCGGAATCTGTTCGCCGGGGGCCGCTTCGCCATAGGCGAGGTCCGACGGGATCCAGATACGATATTCGCCGCCCTTCTGCATCAGCTGCAGTGCTTCGGAAAAGCCGGGGACGACGCCGCCGACCGGCATCGGCGTCTGCTCGTTGGCATCAAAGACCGTGCCATCACGCAGCGTGCCTTCATATTTCACCAGGGCGGTATCGGTTGCGGTTGGCGAAGGCCCCTCGCCTGGCTTGAGTACCTTATATTGCAGTCCGGAGGCGGTTGTCTGTACCCCATCCTCGTCGGCATTCGCGGCGAGAAACTGTTCGTTACTCGCGCCGTTGACGACCGCATTCTCGGTTCCCGTATAAGCGAGAAGCAGCGCGGCGATGACAATCAGCAGCACCCCGAGCCAAATCTTGGTCAGCGAACATTTTTTGATGGGATGTATCGGAACCGTCGTGACAGACATGGGCAGGCTACCTTATATTCGTGGAGCCGAAGCGCTTAAATCAGACCGTCGCGTTCCATCCGCTTGCGGTCCATCTTGCGGGCGCGGCGCACAGCAGCAGCCTTTTCGCGGGCGCGCTTTTCGGATGGCTTTTCGTAATGGCGGCGAAGCTTCATTTCGCGATAAACGCCTTCACGCTGCAATTTTTTCTTGAGCGCGCGGAGCGCCTGATCAACATTATTATCGCGAACCATGATTTGCATAAGACTGAGTAACTCCGTTCAAATTTCGTAGCGGGCCAGAAGCAATTTCTTCTGGCCTGAATTGGTGTAAAAGCCATAAAAAAGGGTTTGCAGCAGAATCAATCTGCTTCAATCTCGCGCCGCCTATCAATTTCTCGGCGCCTAGGCAAGCTTTTACACGATATATTGCGCTAATGATAGGTGCTTTGCATTCCTGTTTCCGGGGTCTTGCTATAGAAGACCGGGTAACGACAATATATACCGATTCGAGGAGAGAAAAATGGCCACCGCGATCAATGTTCAATCGAGTTGCAGCGAGCAAGAATGGAAAGCGCGCCAGCGCCTTGCGGCCTGCTACCGGATTTTCGCCTATCTTGGCTGGGACGAGATGATTTTCAACCATATCACGCTCAAGGTGCCCGGCGAAGATGATGCCTTTCTGATCAATCCTTACGGCCTGCATTTCAGCGAAGTAACCGCCTCGACCCTGGTCAAGATCGACATCGACGGCAATACGCTGGATGGCTCGACCTTCCCGGTCAACAAGGCCGGCTTCACCCAGCACAGCCTGTTCCACCGCGAACTGCCCGATGTCCATGCGATCATCCATACGCATACCACGGCGACCATGGCGGTATCCTCGGTCGAAGGCGGTTTGCAGCCAATAAACTTCTACGCCGCCGCGATCGTCCCGCGGCTCGCCTATCACAAGTTCGAAGGCATCACCGTGCACGAGGATGAAGGCCCGCGCTTCCTCGCCAGCCTTGGCAAGAAGCGCATGATGATGCTCGAAAATCACGGACCGGTGGTGATGGGCCGCACGCTCGAGGAGGCATTCCTCAACCACTGGGTATTGCAACGCGCCTGCGAAATCCAGATGCAGACGCTATCGATGGGCAAGCCGGTAATGATCGGCGAAGAGGTGATCAAGAAGCATCTGGAAAATCTCTCGCAAGCCTCGATTGATCCGATGCAACAGGGCGTTCCCGAATTTGACGCGATGGTGCGGCTGGTCGACCGCGAAGACAGAAGCTGGCGGGAGTAAAAGACCGCTTCGTCATGCTGAACTTGTTTCAGCATCTCTTATTGCATAAGCCACACGCAAGAGATCCTGAAACAAGTTCAGGATGACGAGTAGCCTCTCATGACCAAATTCACCGTCAACGACCGACCTGTCTGGTACCGGATGGACCCGGAAACACCGCTCCTCTGGGCGCTGCGTGATGCGTCCAATCTGACCGGCACGAAATATGGCTGCGGCACTGGTGACTGCGGTGCCTGCATGGTCGAGGTCGATGGCGAAGCGATCCGGTCCTGTCTGGTCACCATTGGCGAGCTGGAAGGCCGTTTCGTCACCACAATCGAAGCGCTGTCGCGTGATCGTAGCCACCCTGTTCAACAGGCCTGGGCCGCGGAAAATGTCCCGCAATGCGGTTTCTGCCAGTCCGGCATGATCATGGCGGCGGCGGTATTGCTGAAGAAAAATTCCAATCCGTCGAAAGCCGCGATTGACGAAGCGATCACCAATATCTGCCGCTGCGGCACCTATCCGCGGATCCGCGAAGCGATCCAGCGGGCCGGACGCGTGGCCCGCGGGGAAGCGGTGCTCAGCGCCGCCCCGCCGCCCGGCATTGATCCCGAAGATGCCGCCAAGGCGGTTCCAGCGCTCACGCCAAAGGAGTGACCGTTCCCCGGCCTTCGCCGGAGCCGAAGTCTGCTAGAATCCGAACTTCACCGTCAGCCGCGCATTGAGCGGCTCGCCGGTCGAGATATTGTCATTATTATGGACTGACGGAAAATAGGTCTCGTCGAACAGATTTTCGACATTCAGCTGGACCTGCACTGTTTCGCTGAGGTCATAATAGAGTGCGGCGTCGACCCGGGTGAAGGCAGGAATGCGGACACTATTGTCATTGGTGGCGAATTGGCTCGACTGATGGGTCACCCCGATCCCGGCGGCAAATTGCCCGGTGAAATCATATTTCGTCCACAACGAAACCATATGCTCCGGCACCTGGAAAAGCCGCAGATCCTGTCCGCCAACGCTGCTCGCATTGCGCTGCTGCCCGTCCAGATAGCTGTAACCCGCGTTGATCTGCCAAGCCTCGGTCAACTTGCCAACCAGCTGCAATTCGACGCCTTCGGTCCGCGAACCCGACAAGGTGCTATTGCCCTGATTGTCGAGCAGGATCGCCTGATCGTCTCGATCGAGGCGGAACAGAGCTGTCGTCAGGCTGAGCCCGGGTGTGAGATCCCATTTTACGCCAATTTCGTAATTTACAAAGGTTTCCGGGGCCAGATTGGCGGTGGACGGATTGAGCGTCAGAAACTGGTCGCCCGACCTGGGCAGGAAGCTTTTGGCGTAGCTCGCATAGATCGAAATATTCTCCTGCGGCTTGTAGATCGCTCCGAACCGCGGCGAGAATTTCTCGTCTGTCCGGTTCAGCAACAGGCCGCTCTGGATATCATTTACATCCAGATCGAAGCGGTCAAAACGCACGCCGCCGATAATATCGAAATGGTCGCCAATGCTGATCTGGTCCTGCACATAAAGCGACAGGAATTTAAGGTCGGAGACGGTGCTGCGATTGAAGGCCGGAAAGGTGAAGGCCGGAACAGCAATCGGGTCGGTCAGTGGAACCACCACCAGATCATCATTGCTGGCAGCAAATAAGATGTCCCGCCGCGCATTGGCGGATTGCTGCTGGCCGATTTCATAACCAAGCAACAGGCTGTGGCCGAGAGCGCCCGTATCACCCGTCCACAACAAATTGCCCTGGGTGATAAAATTTTCACGGTCGGTGGTGTCGACATAACCGTCCAGCGTGACGGAACTGCCGGACGGGGTGAGCCGCATATCGTTACTGCGCGCGTCGACCGGATAGACGTTGCGATAGAGCTTGTCATAGTCGCCATATTGCGTGGTCGCACTAAACTTCAGTTCATCGCTGAAATCATGTTCCACGCGCAATTTCACGATATGGGCCTGCAGCGTGGTGCGGTTGGTGCCGGGCTGGCCGAAGAATGTATCCCGATATCCGGTGAGCGGGCCACAAGGGTCAGCGAAAGAACAGCTATTGCCGACCGCGCGCAACTCTGCCGGATTGCCGCGATCGACGGCCCGGTCATCATCGACATATTCGTAGGACAGCAGGATCCGGTTCTGCTCGTCAAGCTCGGCGCCAAAGGTCGGGTTTACGGCAAAGCGCCGACCATCATAGAAATTGCGATGGTTGTTAAATTCTTCATAGAGCCCGTTGATCCGGAAGGCCGCAGTATCGCCGACAGCGAGATTCAGGTCGCCGCTGAGAAAATAGGCACCGAAACTGTCAACACTTGCCGTCGCTTCGCCAAACTGGCGATCGGCGACCGGCGATTTGGTCACGCGGTTGACGATACCGCCGCCGCCGCCGCGACCAAAGATCATCGCATTGGGCCCTTTGTGGATCTCGACCCGCTCGATATTATAGAGCGGCCGGAAATATTGAACGTCATCGCGGATGCCATCGACGAAAAAATCGGCGGTTGTATTCTGTCCCCTGATCGTGATCTGGTCGCGGTTGCCCTCGCCCTGCCCGATCGATGCGCCCGGTGTGTAGCGCAGAATATCGCCGATATCCTGAAGCGCCTGATCATCCAGCTGTTCGCGGGTCACGACCGAAACCGTCTGCGGCGTATCGATCAGCGGCGTGTCGGTTTTCAGACCCGCGCTGCTGATCGCGACATAGCCTTCCTTTTCGCCGGTTACGATAATCTCTTGGTCATCGGCGAAACCTTCGTCCAACACCTCCTGGGCGGCTGCCTGTAGCGGGACAGCAGCGATCGCGATCAGACTGGCAGACGCAAGGACGTGCAACGGGCGGCGGATCAAAATATTCACAGACAGGCTTCCTTATATGATAACTATTCTCATTAGCCTATCCGCTAATGAGAATAGTTATCATATGCAATGATAAATCTGCCCCCTCGGGAGATTTTCTTTGAAACAACCAGCCAGTTTGTGCTTATGAAGCGGCTCGGTGCAATGGGAGAGAAATATGCAAGCCACGATCTGGCACAATCCGAACTGCGGCACATCCCGCAAGACACTGGCGATACTGGAAGAAGCGCCCGGCGTTGACCTAACCGTGATCGAATATCTGAAAAACCCGCCGAGCCGTGCCAAGCTGGAACAGCTTTTTCGCGATGCTGGCATGACGCCACAGGAGGGCCTAAGGGTGCGCGGTTCGCCGGCCGAAGAGCTGGGGCTGACGAAAGATGACGCCACCGCCGATCAGATTTTGGACGCCATGGCGCAGGAGCCGATCCTGATCAACCGGCCGCTGGTCGAGACCGAAAAAGGGGTCAAGCTTTGCCGACCGCAGGAACTCGTACACGAGCTTCTCTGACCGGAAAGGCTTTCGGCGGATTTGAGTAAAACGAACCGGGACAAATAATGTCGGTAATCGCAGTTTACAGTATGAAGGGCGGCGTCGGCAAGAGCTGCTCGGCTGTGAATCTGGCATGGAATAGCGCCGTCGGGAGCTCACGGCGGACTTTGCTATGGGATCTCGACCCGCAGGGCGCGGCTTCGTTCATTCTCAAGGGCGACCAGATGGAAAGGGACCGCGCACGCGCGATGGTCGCTGGCACCGTCAAACCGGCCAAGCTGATCAAACATAGCGAGATAGAAAATCTGGATTTGCTGGCAGCCGACGTCTCGCTACGCGGTCTCGACCGGCTATTTTTCCAGATCGGCAAGAAGCGCCATCTCGGAAAATTACTCAAGGAAATGAGCAAGGACTATGACCGGATCATCCTCGATTGCCCGCCCGGCCTGACCGAGACCAGCGAGCAGATCTTGCGCAACGCGGATATTGTGATTGTCCCGGTTATACCGTCCCCCCTTTCGGAGCGCGCGCTTCTCGACGTCCAGCTGTTCCTCGACAGTAGCGGAAAGAAACATGCCCCGTTGCTGCCGGTCTATACGATGGTTGATCGACGGCGATCCATCCACAAGCAGGGCTTGGCCAGAAATCCGAAATGGCCGGTTATACCGATGTCAAGCGCTGTTGAGCATATGACCAAATTGCAGCAACCGGTCGGCAGCTTCGCACCGCGCAGTCCCGCCGCCCAAGCCTATGCCCGTATCTGGCGGGGAATAGAAAAGCGGCTGACAAAAAATTAATGGCGAAAAATTAGTCGCGGCAGGAGCCGCCTATGCTGACTTTTTATTATATTCCAGTTGCTCGTTATCAAACACGCCAAACAAATTTCTGGCGTCATCGGCAACCATCGGACGGCCGAAATAATAGCCCTGGATTTTGCGGCAACCCAGGTTCCTGATCATCTGCACTTCTTCTTCTGTCTCGGCACCTTCGGCGGTCGTCGACATGCCCAAGGCGTCAGCCATCGCAACAACGGCACGGATGATGGCAAGGCTTTCGGGCGCATTTTTGGCCGCGCCCTGAACAAAGCTGCGATCGACCTTGATCGTCGTGAACCGCGTCTTGCGCAAATAACCGAAAGACGAATAACCCGTTCCAAAATCATCCAGCGACAGATTGATACCCATCGCGATAATCTGATCGAGCACCTCCGCCGCGCCGGTGCCCTCGCGCATGAAAATGCTCTCGGTCACTTCGATCTCGAGACGGCTGGGAGGAAGCCCGCTTTCTTCAAGCGCAGAGACAACCATCGACAGGAAATTTACTTCGGTCAGCTGGTCGGCTGACACATTGACCGCAACCTTGACCGTGGCCGGCCATTGCATGGCTTCTTGGCACGCGGTCCGCATCACCCATCCGCCGATCGGGACAATGAGACGCGCTTCTTCTGCCAGCGGTATAAATTTTGCCGGTGAAACCACACCAAATTGCGGGCTCGTCCAGCGCAGCAGCGCTTCAAAGCCGACAACGCCGCCGGAATCCGCGCTGACCACCGGCTGGTAGTTCAAAGACAATTCGTCTTTCTCCAAGGCCTTGCGCAGGGCCATTTCCATCACCCGCCGCTCTTCCGCCTGGACGTGAAGCTGTGGCTCGTAATGGGTAAAGGCCCCGCCACCCTGATCCTTTGAGCGATACAGAGCGAGATCGGCACTGCGCATCAGCATTTCGACCGTGCGCCCGTCGCGTGGACCTATCGCGGTGCCGACGCTGGCACCGATATACAATGTGTGCTGGTCGACTTCGTAAGGCCGAGACAGTGTCTCAATGATCTTTTTGGCCAACAATTCCATATATTGCGTGTCGCTCGCGTCCTTGACCACGATAGCAAACTCATCGCCACCGAGACGACCGCACAGCTCGTTGTCGGTCATAATGGAGCGCAGGCGATCAGACACGCGCGCCAGCAACCGGTCACCGACCGGGTGGCCAAGAGTGTCGTTCACCGCCTTGAACCGATCAAGGTCGATCATCATAAAACCGCAGCGGCCATTCCATTGCTCAGCTGTTTGCATTGCTTTTCTGACGGCATCGGTCAGCTGCATGCGGTTTGGCAGCCGGGTCAGCGTATCAAATCTGGCCAGATGCGAGATTTTGTCGGCAGATTCGCGCTGCTCGGTTATGTCGGACCCGACACCGCGGAACCCGTGGAACACGCCATTGTCATCGAGCTTGGGCGAAGCGGACAATTCCCACCAGCGGTTTTCGCCGTTAATCTGGACCGGCACCAGCATGTTACTGAAGCTGTCGCGTCGTTTGAGCTTGTCTGCCAGTTCGTGCAAGGCGGTGGAGAATTTCCCGCTTTCCCAGGATTCTCCAGCGACCAGTTGCAGGAACGGCTTGCCTTCAATCTCCTCCGCAGGCTGGCCAATCGCATGGGCAAATCGCGGCGAAACGTGGGTTATGCGGCGGGACGTGTCGGTCTGCCAGAGCCAATCGGCCCCGGTGTCCTCAAATTCCTTGAGCAACAGGCTGACCACTTCACTTTTTTCGTTCAGGCTGGCTTCCGCGACCCTTCTTTCAATGAAGGACCGACCGGTCATCAGGCAGCCGGAAATCAACAACACTGCGATCGCCAAGGATGCCAGGGCGAGATGAGGGCTGCCGACATATAGCCAGCCAAAAATTATGGCCACACTGGACGATGCTATGAACAGGATGCTGCTGAGCGGCATGGTTGACAACAGCATCGCTGAGCCGACCATCAGACAAATGATCGTTGCCCATACCGGAATCATGGTCAGAAGGTCCGTGCTGAACGCAAACAGCAAAAATCCGGCACCCCAAAGAGAGCCGCCGACCAAGGAAATAAGATAAATCACCATCATTTCGGAGCGACTGATCGATTTCCGCTGCCACGAAGCCTGTTTGCGATATGTAACGTGGGCGTAAGTGTACAAAGCGACCAAAGCTGTGAGCCACAGACCAAGAAACGCAATATTGATAGTGCCGATGCCCAATTGCAGGATCAACATGCTGCATACGACCGCAGATACGATCTTCAGCAAACTATGCTGATTGTTGCCATTGAATTGCAACGCGCGAATCCGGCCCCAATCAATGCCGCTGGGATCGGACAGGCCAAGCAAAACGCTAAGCGGGATGATGCGCGGTAAACCGGAATGGGATAGATTTTTTAACACCGCTGTCCTCTACGCTGAAATTCTTAGCGAAAAGTAAGGATCGGCTTAAAAAAATTTTCCCTGCCCGACTAACCGGCGTTGGCGCGATTCAGGCGGCGACCGCATAGGGCTGAATATCGCCGGAAAGATATAGGTTCCGGGCCTTGGCACGGCTCAGTTTCCCCGAACTGGTTCGCGGCAAAGTTCGCGGTGGCACCAGTTCGATAACGCAATTCATTCCGGTAATCGCTCTCACCTTTTCCCTGATCTCGTTCAACAGCCGCAGCCGCTCTGTTTCATCCGAGGTCCGGCATTGCACAAGCACGGCCGGTGTTTCTTCCCCACCCGGCGTGGTGATGGCGAAGGCAGCGATATCGCCGGCCTTGAAGCCGGGCAATTGTTCAACCGCCCATTCGATATCCTGTGGCCAATGATTTTTGCCGTTGATGATGATCATATCCTTGGCGCGGCCGACGATGTACAGATAGCCGTTCGACATATAGCCCATGTCGCCGGTATCAAGCCAGCCGTCGACGAGACAGGCATCGGTCGCCTCCTGATCGCGATAATAGCATTCCATCACCGCCGGACCCTTCATCCAGACCTTGCCGACGGATTTTTCCGCCAGCACCGCGCCATTTTCTTCGCGGATTTCCAGCTGGGTGTCGCGCACCGGCTTGCCGCAATTGACGATCGCACGGAAGCGTTTCGGGCGACTGCCGTCGCTCTGTTTCTCCCCGGACAGTTCGGTTTCTTCAACCAGCTCCACTTCCATGCCTTCGCCCGATGGCATCAAGGTCACGGCAAGCGTGGCTTCGGCCAAACCATAGCTCGGCAAGAACGCTTTGGCATCAAAGCCTGCCGGCGCGAAAGCATCGGTGAACCGCTGCATCACATCCGGACGGATCATGTCCGCACCATTGCCCGCGAGACGCCAGCGGGAAAGGTCGAACCGTTCCTCCACATTGGACTGGCTGCCAATCCGGCGCGCGCAGATTTCATAGCCAAAGGTCGGCGAAAAGCTGCAGGATGTGCCGGGATTGCGCGTGATCAGGTCAAGCCACGACAAAGGCCGCCGGGCAAAATCTGCGGTCTTGAGATAATCGGTAGACACCTGGTTCGCGACCATCGAAAGGAAGCAACCGACCAGCCCCATATCATGATAAAACGGCAACCAGGAAATGCAACGATCGCTGTCGCGGATCAGCATGCCATGGGCATGCGAGCCGAGATTGTGCAACAACGCCTTGTGCGAGACGGCAACGCCGTGCGGGAAGCGGGTCGAGCCGCTGGAATATTGCAAATAGGCAATATCGCTGCTGTTCGCAGTCGGCAATTGCACGTCGGGGGCATCCTGCTGGCCAAATTCATCCCATCCGTGGACGGGAATCGACCGCGACTGCCCGGCCGCGCCAGCTAGTTCCGCAATCTCGTCCGGAAACAGCAATATTGCCGGGTCACAGCTATCCAGCTGCACACCGATCTGGTCGATATAGCTTTCCTTGCCACCAAAGGAGGTCGGCAATGGCAGGGGAACCGGCAGCGCACCGGCGTAGACGGCACCGAAAAACAGTGCGCAGAACTGCGGCTCGGTATCGGCAATCAGCGCCACCCGATCACCCGGCTTTATGCCCGCCGCGATTAGCCGTTTTGCTGACGTCAAGGCGTCAGCACGCAATTCGCTGAACGGATAGGCGCGGACCAGCGACGCCCGGGCATCGTGAAAGTTGAATCCCCTTTGTCCGTCGGCTGCATAGTCCAGCGCATCGCCCAGGGTTTCAAAGTCGGAAAAGCGACGAGGCAGTTCATCCGCGGTCGGGGTCGGCGTCAGTTCGGTCATCCAATATCCATTTCCGGGAGGTCAAGCCTTCCCAAAATCAATCTTTTTCGTTCGGTAACGGTGCAAATCGTCTTTTTGACCCACCATTTAGCCGTTTCTGACAATGTCATTGCTAACCTCTGGCGTTTAAATTTCGACCCGACTGTGGCACAAAAAGGGCAACCGTCACACTTCAAGGCCAAACCGTTGAAAAATAGCGTTAAAACGTTAGATCAGGAGAGCTTGCATCGGCTGGCTATACGCTATGTCGAGCGATATGCAACGAGCCGGAAAAAACTTGCCGATTATCTCAACCGAAAAATTCGGGAAAGGCAATGGGAGGATGCAGACCCGCCCGCCATCGAGCAACTTATAGAGCGTTTCGTCGCGCAGGGTTATATTGATGATGCTTTATACGCTCAGAACAAGGCTTCCGCTCTCACCCGTCGCGGTTACGGGACACGCCGCGTATCGCATGCGCTTTACCAGGCGGGCATCAGCGAGGCAGACGGGCGCGAAGCCTTTCAGATCAGCGAAGCGAACAAATGGGTCGCGGCGGATAAATTTGCCCGCAAGCGGAAGATTGGCCCCTATGCCGAGAGCCAGCAGGACGCCGACAAATGCCGCAAGCAATTGCAGGCCTTTCTCCGGGCTGGTCATGACTTCGATCTGGCGAACCGTTTTGTCTTTGCCAAGCCGGGCGAAGAAATAACAGTGGAAGAGTAGTTCTGGATGGTGCAAGTAGATGGACGTCTTTCATTAGATCGCCCACTTTGACGTCATGAATCGCCAGTTTAGTATTATTGTGATATATGCTGTTGACCGAGTCGAAATGTGTTAGACTTTTGATTTGGCTTAGTTTTGTTCGGAGATGCATCGTGGCAAGCTTATTTGCGGAACCAGACCCTGCGGATAGTAATGCGCCCAATGCCAGCGAAGACGATCATTCATCCACCCAGAACGAACTGCGCCGTGCGACTGGCCGCGTCAAATGGTTCGACAGCCATCGCGGATTTGGCTTTATTGTACCGGAAAATGGCGATGCGGACGATGATGAATCGACCCCACAATCGGACATATTGGTTCACTGGAGTCTGCTGGAGCCGCTGGGCAAGCGTGAATTGCCTGAAATGGCGGTGGTCACCTGTGAATATGCCGTGGCACCGAAAGGGCTGCAGGCAACAAAAATTCTCGACATCGATCTTTCCGAATGCGGAGTGCAGAACGAATCGCCCGTCGTATCGGGCTCTCGTCAGGCCATGCATATTGTCGATGATGATTCTGCATTCATCGGCGCCGAGGTGAAATGGTTTAATCGCGCCAAAGGTTACGGATTCCTGGTGAGCGATGAATTCGGCAGCGATATTTTCCTCCACATGGAAACGCTCCGGGACGCGGGAATTGATGAAATTGTTCCGGGCCAACAATTGATGGCCCGCATAAGAGACGGCAATCGTGGCCACATGGCTGTGCAAATATGCCTGCCGCCGCGGGACTGAATAGGAAAAGCACCGGGATGATCAAGATGTCTAAAGCGGTCGCGCTTTCCCTGAGCCTGCTTTGCATGGCCAGCCTGTCGGGTTGCTATGCCCAGACCGGGGAAACCGCAGCGACCAGCGTACAAAGCGAATTACCGCAATCCGAGTCCGGATTGAAGCAGGTGCCGCTCACCATCAGGACATCCGACGCAAGGCATGATTTTGTGGTGGAGGTGGCAGCCAGCAGCGCTGAGCAAGCCAAGGGCCTGATGTTCCGGACCCAACTGGCACCCGACAAGGGCATGATTTTCCCGTTTGCCGCGGACCGCGTTGCGAGTTTCTGGATGAAGAACACCGTCATCCCGCTCGATATCATCTTCATCCGAAGGGACGGAACGATTGAATCGATTGCAGCCAATACCACACCTTATTCGCTCGCACCGGTTAGCTCGAATGAACCGATTGCAACGGTGCTTGAAATTGCCGCAGGCCGAGCCGCGGAGCTGGCTATTGCCCCCGGCGATGCCGTCACTTGGCAGCAATGAATTCGGCAACCGCCAACATCCTTCCTATTTGACATTTTTTCATTGCGAAGCGCATGGCTGCGGGGCTAAGCGAACGCCATGAGCATATTGGCGAAAATATTCACTTGGTGGGACGGAGCGACGATCGGCACGACGCTGTTCAGCGCCCGCAATGGCAAACGCGTCGGCGAGGATGTGTTTGGCAATTTATATTTTCAGGCAAAGAAGGCTGGCACCGGTCATCCGGCCGGCCAGCGCTGGGTGATTTACAAGGGCGCCAATGACGCCAGCCGTGTGGCCCCAGAATGGCATGGCTGGCTCCATCACAGCTATGATGAAATCCCCGAAAGCCATCTGCCGCAGGCGCGGATCTGGGAAAAAGAACCCAGCGGCAATCAGACCGGCACCGCGCAAGCCTATCGCCCGGCGGGCGCTTTGGAAGAAGGCGGTCACCGTGCCGCGGCGACTGGCGATTACGAATCCTGGAACCCCGCCGAAGCGGAATGACAGGCATGAAGCGCCACTCCATTTCATGCACGATGCTTGCGGCAACGCTGCTGCTTGCCGGTTGTGGGTGGTTCAGTGGCGACAATATCGATGAACGTGCGACCGGTCAGGCTGCAGAAAAAGGCAAAGTCGCGGCCACCGATGGGGACTTGGTCGCATCGGTGACCGAGCAGATCGGAACGCCAATGGCGGAACGCGTCGCTACGCTCGGCTTCCTCAACAAGCGCAACGGTCTGACTCGGGATCTTGAGCTTCGGCCGGGCCAGTCAATCCGTATCGGGCGGGCGATTGTCCGCTTGCGTGCCTGCGAGCGAACCGCGCCGTGGGAACTGACCCCGGAACAGGGTGCCTTCGTGCAGCTTCTGGTGAACGAACGGCCACCGAATCGATCCGGCGACGATCAGTGGAAGCGGGTTTTTTCCGGCTGGCTGTTTCGGGAATCACCTTCGCTGAATGTTGTCGAGCACCCGATTTATGATGTCTGGGTCAAGAGTTGCGCAATGAGCTTCCAGGGCGAAGAGGATCCCCCCGAAGATTCGGCCAATCCGACCGCTCCGCGAACATCGTCGTCCAATCTAGCCAATAGCGCATCCAGCGCGGCAAATGAAACGGTGCCGGAAACCGGCGCAACGCCATCGCCCGCCACAGCGCCCGCACCTGCGGCCAAGCCAAGATCGGCCCCCAATAACGCGCCGGAGGACTTGATCGGTGATCTCATCGCCGATACCGAAGACGGCACATAGCCTCTTACCCTTCGCAAATCTTCGAGATAATCCGCCTGGCTAATTTCTATTGCTCCCAATGATGCCAGATGATCGGTCATGAACTGGCAATCGAGCAGCGGGAATCCACCAACTTTCAATCTGGCTACAAGCCAGGCCAATGCCACTTTCGAAGCATCGCGCGCGCGAGAGAACATGCTTTCTCCGCAGAAGGCACCGCCAATGGCCAGGCCGTAAAGACCGCCGACCAGATTTTCCTGCCCGGTGTCCTCGTCCCGCAGCCAGCATTCGACGCTGTGCGCATGGCCCAACTCGTGCAGCTGGTTAAACGCCTCCTCAATTTCGGCATTGATCCAGGTCTCCCTGCGATCGCCGACGGCCGCGGCACAAATCGCGATGACGTCGGCGAACGCGGTGTCGGCGGTCACCCGGAAACGGTCTGATCTTATGGTCTTGCGGAGCGAGCGCGACAGCCGAAAATGGTCGAGCGGGATAATTGCGCGGGTCTTGGGTTCCACCCAAAAGGTTTCCGGATCATCCCGGGCGTCCGCCATCGGGAAGATTCCCGATGCATAGGCTTTCAACAGAAGGTCGAGATCAATGGTCATGCACACGCGATAACCCGATCGGGTCCGTTCGCCCAGACGGAAATCCACAAAGACTCCCGCCCCTCATCCGGCCATCAGGACACGGGCTTCGTCGGCAATTTTTTCCGCGATCGCCAGATATTCGCTGGCAAAACCGGCATTGCTCCGCCAGGCGGCACCGATACTGCGGGTCACCGACCAGCCGTCGACGTTGAGCAGGGCAACATCCCCGCCGCGGGCCAGTTCGGAACGCACATAGAGTTCCGGCAAAATCGCCAGCCCCAGTCCGGAAGCCACCATCTGCCTGACGCTGTCGAGACTGGTGCCCTCATAGTCGCGCAACAGGTTCATGTCGTGCTGCTGGCACTGACGAACCACATCGCGGTGGAGATGGTGGCGCCGGTCGAGGCTGAGTACCGGCAAACCGGCCAGATCAGAGAGAGCCAGCTGCTCGCGGCCCGCCAGCGGATGATCCGGCGGTGCCACCAGAATCAGCGGTTCCCGAAACAAAGGTTCGATATGCAGGTTTTCGCCCTCGATCGGCAACGGACCGAGCAGCATGTCGATTGAACCCTTGGTCAATTCCATCGCCTGCAGATCGGGTATGCCTTCGCGCATATAGAAGCGCAGGTCCGGTCGGGTGCGGTGCAGCGCCGCAATTACCGGTGGCATAAGATAGGGTCCGAGAGTTGGCGAAACACCAAAACGCAAAATGCCGGCCAGACTGTCGCTGGCCCGCTCTGCGAGGTCGCGAATATCCTTCACCTGCACCAGGACATGGCGCGCGCGATCGGCGATCTCACGCCCCACTGGAGTCAGTTCGGCGCCATGCGTACGCCGTTCCACCAGGGTCACACCCAATCGTTGCTCAAGCGTCCGCAATTGGTGGCTCAGGGTCGGCTGCGAAGCTGCGGCGGCTTGCGCGGCCTTGCCAAAATGGCGGTGGTCGGCAACGGCAACCAGATATTCGAATTGGCGTAATGTAGGCATGGCACAGGCTCCATCTTATAGAAGCGTTCTATCGATTCTCACGATTTCATTCGATTGGAATTATCATCTGATGTGCGTCATATCAACGACATTGATGCGGCAGGACGATAGAAAGAGGGTGGGTCGTGGAACAATATGCCAACAGCTTGATCCGAAAAGATCATAAACTGGCAAAACCGATCGCGAGCAGTCGGGATAATAGCGAACAAGTGCGCGCATTAAAAGAATTGCAGCGCAACCTCGCCGAGCGCATCCGCAAAATTCAGCGTGGAGCACAATATCGTCAGCCAGGCGAAAACGCATAGCTCCCCCTGACTTTCCCCCAACCCTGGGGCGGCAGCACACCCTCAAGCGCTTGCCGCCCCAATTTTTGCAAGCAGGGACACGCCCCGATGGTAAAGAAGATGGGCAATGCCCTGCAGGAATTTATTGCGCAGGAAACCAGCGCCGGCATCATCTTGTTCTGCGCTGCAGTGGCGGCCATGATCGCCGTAAACAGCGCGCTCAATCCTTTCTATCTCGCCTTCTTGGACATTCCGGTTGCTGTACAGTTTGGCGGACTGGAGATTGCAAAACCGCTCTCACTGTGGATCAACGATGGCCTGATGGCGATCTTCTTCTTTCTGGTCGGACTGGAAGTCAAACGCGAACTGCTTGAGGGTCAGCTTTCCAGCGTTGAGCAGGCATCGCTCCCGCTGATTGCTGCGGTTGGCGGCATGGCGTTGCCGGCAGCCGTCTTTGCCTATTTCAACTGGAACATCGCCGAGAATATCAATGGCTGGGCGATTCCGGCAGCGACCGACATTGCCTTTGCCCTCGGCGTGCTCGCCTTGCTCGGCAAGCACGCGCCGGTCTCCCTGAAAATCTTGCTGCTGGCAATCGCGATTATCGACGATATCGGCGCGATCATCATCATCGCCCTGTTTTACACCGCCGAAGTTTCCAGTGTCTCGCTCTTGCTTGCGGGTGTCGGGACGATCCTGCTGTTTGTGATGAACCGCATGGGCGTTATCCGGACCGCGCCCTACATTCTGGTCGGCACATTTCTTTGGATATGTGTCCTTAAATCCGGCGTTCACGCGACCTTGGCC
>JAGXGT010000038.1 GCA_024636595.1 Sphingomonadales bacterium
TACACTGCCGGTACAAGCTCCGATCCGGCTGAGCTGCTAAGCCAGGATTTTCCTGTTTACGATACGGGCCGCGGCGGACGGCATACGTACCACGGGCCGGGCCAGCGGGTCGGCTATGTCATCCTCAACCTGAAGCAACGCAATGCGGATGTGCGGGGTTTTGTTCATGCCCTGGAGGATTGGGTGATCGCTGCGCTGGCTGAATTCGGGGTCACGGCCAGGGCGGTCGAGGGCCGAGTCGGTATCTGGTGTGACACACCGGGCGGACAGGAAGCCAAGATCGGCGCGATCGGAATACGCATCCGGAAATGGATCACGATGCATGGTTTTTCCGTCAATATTGACCCCGACCTCAGCCACTTCGGTGGCATCATTCCCTGCGGGATCAGCGAATATCCTGTGACCAGTCTGGCCCAACTGGGCATCACGATACCGCTTCAGGAGTTTGACGAAGCTTTACAAAGAACCGTTGGCGGGTTTTTGAAAGCGATTGATCGGACCTGATCGGAGCCTATGTAGGGGCAGCAACTCCATCTTTTACGAAAGGACAAATTATGACCAAGTCCCTGAAAATTGTGGCCGCCGCAGCGGTCGCCCTGACGATTTCCGCCTGTTCGGGAAACGACGGACCCGACGGAGGTGAAACCACCGAAACGCGGATGGATGATGTCGACGTCATCGATGGCACGATCAGCGACGACATGGTCGATGTAGATACAACGAAGGAAATCGACGCTACCGGGGCAGAAGACGAAGCGAAGTCAGATCAGAACAAAGAGTCCGCATCTGCTGATGACAAAGAAAAGGAATCTGCCGAAAAGCCGGCAGAATGATCTATCAGGCTAACCCGAGAATTTTGTGATTCTGTAGCGACAAACGCCATTTTGGATGGGCTTGGACGAAGGCGATTGCCTGTTCAAGATGGACTTGGCTGGCGGCAGGATCGGCAATCGCATCCTTGGGTTGCAGCAGGAAATTATCAAAACTCCAGCTTTGCATGTCCTGCCAATCGCTGTCTTGCTGCGGCCACACCAGCTTTAGCTCATCGCCGGAACGTTGTACCGTTTCGCTGTGCGCCTTCGGGCTGATGCAAATCCAATCAATCGTGCGGGGCACGGCCATTGTTCCGTTGGACTCGATGGCGATGAAAAAACCCTCGGCATGCAAGGCATCGATCAGAGCCTGGTCCACCTGCAGCATTGGTTCGCCGCCGGTCAGAACGACGAACCGGGCTTCGCGATCGCCGCCCCATTTCTCCGCCGCTGCTTGAGCAAGATCGGTAGCGCTAGCAAAGCGACCGCCACCCTCGCCATCCAT
Source organism: Sphingomonadales bacterium (assembly GCA_024636595.1). Lineage (GTDB taxonomy): Bacteria > Pseudomonadota > Alphaproteobacteria > Sphingomonadales > Sphingomonadaceae > Parasphingorhabdus. Next base: position 1,318 of record JAGXGT010000038.1, read on the forward strand.
CCCGACGAAGTCGGTATCGCAAAACTGGCAGATTGCCGTGGCGCGATCCCGTTCCAGCCCGGTCCAGAGATTGCATCCGGAAAAGCGGACGAAAACCGCCCGGCGCCCGGCATGCACGCCTTCACCCTGCAGGGTCAGGAAAATTTCTTTGACCGCGTAGCTCATGCTGTGGCGTAGCGCGTTGGATCGGCGAGGCCAGCCTCTTCAAAGCCCTTTTGTCGCAACCGGCAGCTGTCGCATAGACCACAATGTAGATTGCCTTCAGCCGGGTCATAGCAGGACCAGCTCCATGCAGGGTCAAGATTCAGCCGGATCGCTTCTTTGGCTATATCCGCCTTTGTCATATATTGCAGCGGTGTCTGGATGTGAAATCCGCTTCCCTGATCGCCAGCCTTGGTCGCCAGATCGGCCAGTCGCTCAAACCCTTCGATAAACTCCGGGCGGCAGTCCGGATAGCCCGAATAGTCGAGCGCATTGACACCGATGAAAATATCACGCGCATCTCTGGCCTCTGCCAAGCCGAGGGTGAGCGAAAGGAAAATAAGATTGCGGGCGGGCACATAGGTCACCGGAATATCATTGGCGACTCCGCTCTTCGGCACGTCGATATCAGCGGTCAGCGCGGATCCACCAAAGCGGCTTAAATCCAGCGGCAGAACGATATGTTCATCCACATCCAGCTTGGCCGCAATTTTCTGCGCCGATTGCAGCTCGATTTTGTGGCGCTGGTTATAATCGATGGTCAGGGCGATCAGCCGGAAGCCCTGCTCGGCCGCGATCGCTGCGGACACCATCGAGTCGAGCCCGCCGGACAATAATATGATCGCTGTTTTTGATTCGATAGCCATAAGGCGCCCCGCTAATAGCCTTGCGCGCAGGGTGCAAGTTTTGTCCGCGCCTTGCGCCTAGCAGCTACCGGTGCGGCGGCCTTCAACATTGACAGAAAAGGGCGAGTTGTTGCGGATACCCTGCGAGTGGATCTGCACCAAAGCGCTCGATTCCTGCTTGATTTCGGTCACGCCTTGACCTGCGGTGCCGCATTTATAACTTACACGCAGCTTTTTTGGAGAATTTTCAATTACATAACGGGTGCAGCTTGCGCTGCCATGCTGGATTTGCAGCAATAGCTCGGGATTCCCAAGGCAGACTTTTTGACCCGGTTCCCGCGAACCGCGTTCTTTCAGCGTCCACTCGCCCGGCGTCAGCCCGTCCAGCAAAGCCATGCCGGGTGTTTGAGCAGGGGCAGCGATCGCGAAGCCGGACAGGACGGCTGCTGATGCGCAAATGATTTTGATGAGTTTCAGGCGCTTCATTAAAATAATCCGTTATCTCGGTGTCGTCGATGACCCCGGGCGAATCCCGAGATACTAGGCAATTGCGGCCAATATCGTCGCCAAATGCGGCAATCGATAGGAAATTTCCGACATAATGGCTGGTTTGCCATATTTCCGACAGGATTCAGTTGTTCAGGCTGGCGCCCGTTATCGTGAACGTCTTGCTGCAAAAGGCGCAATCAATCGCGATATTACCATCGTCGTTTACCATATCGTCCTTATCTTCTTTCGGGAACCGTGCGATCACGTCCCGGATATGGTCTTCATTACACCGGCATCCCTTAATGCACGATTTACCGCTCAAAAGTCTCACTTCGTCGCTCTCGCTAAACAGCCGCCACAAGATCTCCTCCAGTGACAACGCCGTTTCGGTCAGTTCGGCCGCCGTGACGCTGCTGCCCATGATTTCGACATGTTCCCATTCCGGATGGTCGAGCTGCACGTGCAGCCGTTCCCGGCCGTCTTCACCTTCCGGTAGATGCTGTACCAGAAGGCCTCCAGCGGAGACCCCCGTTTCGGATTCGGCGACGGCCACACGGATAAGAGTCGGAATCTGTTCTGACTGGAAAAAATAGTTCTGAACAGCTTCCGCCAAGCTGCCGCCTTCGAGCGGTACAATTCCCTGGTTGCGGCCACGCGGTTCCGGCAAATCAAAGGTGATCGCAAGATAGCCTTTGCCGAACAGGGCCATCAGGCTGGGTTGGACCGGTTCCGACGCCAGACGGTCCCGGTCAAACTCCACATACCCACGCAAGGCACCGTCCTTATAGTCACAGGCGAGCAAGCTGATGACGCCCGCTTCGGTTTGCGCCTGCAATGTCAGCTGCGAGCCTTCATCCTTCAATAGCGCGCCCAGCATTGCAGTGAGACAGACAGCTTCGGCAAGAATATCCCGGATCATTGGCGGATAAGCGTGCGCTGCGAGAATATCGTCGAGCGTAGGGCCCAAGCGAACCACCCGTCCACGACAATTTTTCGCCGGGATTGCAAAAGACAGAATATTGTCAGTCGAAGCGATCTCCGTCATCCGATCTGCCCGAAACACCAGCGCAGCACGGACTTCTGTGCGTGGATCCGGTTTTCCGCTTCATCCCAGATGACCGATTGCGGGCCATCAATCACCGACGGCATCACTTCTTCACCGCGGTGAGCAGGCAGGCAGTGCAGGAACAGGGCATCCGGCTTCGCCTGCTCCATCAATACGTCGTTGACCTGATAGGGCATCATCGCCGCCAGTTTGTTATGGACATGCTCCTGCCCCATCGACACCCATGTATCGGTCACGACGACATCCGCGCCCGCGACCGCCTCGTTTTCGTCCCGGTGAATCGAGATATTGGCGCCAGCGGCCTGCGCTGCCTTTATGAAATCGGGATCGGGATCATAGCCTTGCGGGCAGCCAATCCGAACATTGAACTTCATCAGACCAGCGGCTTCGACAATACTGTTGAGCACATTATTGCCATCGCCCAACCAGGCAACCTCAAGGCCGGGCAACGCCTTGCCATGCTCGACCAGAGTCAGAAGATCGGCGACGATCTGGCAGGGATGCGACAGATCGGTCAAGCCGTTGATCACCGGAACGCCAGCGTTTGCAGCCAAATCTTCGATTTTTGCATGCTCGTCGGTCCGGATCATGATTGCATCCGACATACGCGAGATAACCTTGGCGGTATCCGCCACCGATTCTCCGCGACCCAATTGCATCGAGCCGCTGTCCATCACAATACTGGAGCCACCAAGCTGGCGGATGGCGACATCGAAAGAAATGCGAGTCCGCGTGCTGCTCTTTTCAAAAATCATCGCCAATACATGATCTTCGAGCGGCTTGTCCGCATCCGATTTGCCCTTGGGCCAGCCTGCGCGCGCCGCCTTGCGATCAATCGCATCCGCAATCATCGCGGCAATGGCATCGCCGCCCGCATCAGCGAGATTGAGAAAATGCCGGCTCATCATTCCGGAGCCTGATAATCTGCGGCACCGGCGGAGAGTTTCTCGATGAATGTCGCGATATGGCTGTCATCGATATTCAGCGGCGGCAAGACCCGGAGCGTATTGTCGCCCGCCGCAACGGTCAGCAGGCCGTGATTGTCGCGCAGATGGGCAACGAACGAACGCGTTTCCTGCTTCATCATCAGGCCAAGCATCAGGCCCCTGCCGCGCACACCAATAAACAGATCGGGATAATTGCCGATGAACTGTTCGATCGCGGCGCGCAGCTTTTCGCCCGTTGTGCGAACATTCTCCAGAAATTCATCATTGGCGACGACGTCCCAGACTGCATTGCCAGCTGCCATCGCCAGCGGATTGCCGCCATAGGTGGACCCGTGCGTGCCCGGCACCATGCCGCGCGCCGCTTCCTCCGTCGCCATGCACGCGCCGAGGGGGAAGCCGCCGCCAATACCCTTGGCGGAAGCGACGATATCCGGTTTGATGTCGTAAAGCTCATGCGCGTAGAGCGCGCCGGTGCGGGCCACGCCGCACTGCACCTCGTCGAGCACCAGCAGAATGCCATGCTCGTCGGCGAGATCGCGCAAGCCTTGCATGAATTCATCCGAAGCCGGCCTGACGCCGCCCTCGCCCTGGATTGGCTCAACCATGATGGCCGCAGTCTTGTCGCTGATCGCCGCCTTGGTGCCTTCCAGATCGTCAAACTCGACATATTTAAAACCGGCCAGCAAAGGCGAAAAGCCGTGATGCATTTTTTCCTGATTGGACGCCGAAATCGTCGCCATCGTCCGGCCATGAAAAGCGTTCTTGAAGGTGATGATCTCGAACCGGTCGCTGCCCGCCGATTGGTGATAGGCGCGCGCGGTCTTGATCGCGCATTCCACCGCTTCGGCGCCGCTGTTGGTGAAGAACACCGTGTCGGCGAAGGTTGTGTCAACCAGCCGCTGGGCAAACTTCTCGCCTTGCGGACTGCCATAGAGGTTGGAGACATGCATCAGCGTTGCCGCCTGATCCTGAATCGCCTTGGTCAGATGCGGATGCCCGTGGCCGAGCAGATTAACCGCAATGCCGCTGGCAAAGTCTAGCGCCCGGGAGCCGTCTTCGGAAATAAGCCAGGCACCTTCGCCTCGGACAGGACGAAAACCGCACCGAGGATATACGGGCATAAGCGGGGTAATCGTCATCTTACTTTCCTTCCAACAATCGGACGTCAAAAAATAGAAAAGGCGACCCGATTGGCCGCCTCTCGAATTCGGCCACTCTTATATGACGCTTCATGAAGGCGGTCAATCGTGGTAGAATGCGGCGACCCACATGCAGCGACCGATCGCCCTAATTGACTATTTTGATCACAGAGACAGGGATAATTCGTTTAGCGCGGGCATCGCGATAAGGTAGATTATATTATCGGTGACTGACGACAGAAACACAGCACCAACAAAGGAGATGTTGACATGGATATGAAAACAACCGGTTCCCCTGAAGGCTGCCCTATGGGCTTTGACGGCGGCGAGCGTTCGCTGCTCGGTCGTAACAACCGGGACTGGTGGCCCGACCAGCTGCAGCTCGGCATTCTTACCCAAGGCGGGGTCTCCCCCGACCCGATGGGTCCCGACTTTGACTATACCACGGCTTTCAAGGCGCTGGACTATCA
>JAGXGT010000007.1 GCA_024636595.1 Sphingomonadales bacterium
ACCTTCCGGCCGCAGATCACCGAGAAAGGCGAACTGCTGGCCGCTCGGCTGGCCGCAACCGCCGCGATCGTGGTCGCTGGCTATTTGGGAATCTACCCGCCCGGCTGGGTGGCGCAGGTGGTGGCCTTTGCTTTCGGTCTGGCTGCAGCTTCGCTGTTCCCGGCGATCTTCATGGGCATATTCTCCAAACGGATGAACCGCGAAGGCGCGATTGCCGGGATGGTGACGGGCCTCAGCTTCACCTTCCTTTATATCGGCTGGTTCAAGCTCTGGTCACCAGAAAGCAATGTCGCGGCCAACTGGCTGTTCGGCATTTCGCCCGAGGGCATCGGCGTGATCGGGATGCTGCTGAATTTCGCAGTGGCGATTGTGGTGGCGAAATTCACCGCCGCCCCGCCCAGAGAGATTGGCTGGCTGGTTGACAAGATTCGGATACCACGCGCCTGAGGTTGAGGTGAGGCTATTGATTCGGCAGTCTTCGAGTATCAGCGTTTTTTGGCGATCTTGAGCTTGTCCAATTTGGTCCGTGTCCGGATCGATTCTTCGCTGCGGGTCAGGGCCTTGGAGATTGCCTTCAGAGTCATGCCCTTTTTGGCAAAGGCATGGAGCTTCTGGACCTCCTCGGTGGTCCACGGCTGTTTGTGGCGTTCGAAATGTTCTTTCATGGGGCAGGGCTTAGCAGATTGTCCTGCTTATGCACCCAAATAGAGTGATAGTTGCGGCGCATGCCGGCGCGGGAGACGCCTCTGGTGCCGTCACCTTCGGGAGCGGGCTTTGCAAGCGGCGATTTGTCCGCTAGCCAGCAGCGGATATTTGAAAAGGGAGCTATTCATGCAGTTCGACGAAGTTGTCCTCGGTCGCCGCAGCATCCGCGGATACAAGCCGGAACCCGTTGCCCAGGAACTTATCGAGGAGATTCTGGAGCTGGCGATGCGCGCGCCTTCGTCAATGAATACGCAGCCGTGGAGTTTCTACGTCATCACCGGCGAGCCGCTGGAAAAAATTCGGGCGGGCAACACCGAGCGGATGCTGGCTGGTATCCCGCAATCGCGCGAGTTCCGAACAGGACCAGCCTTTGCAGGCCCGCACCGCGAACGACAGATCGGGGTGGCGAAGCAGCTTTTTTCCGCGATGGGAATCGAGCGCGATGACAAGGATGCGCGGCAGGACTGGGTTATGCGCGGCTTCCGGCAATTTGATGCGCCGGTGTGCGTGATTATCACCTATGATCGGGCGGTCGATGGCAGCGACGACACGCCCTTCGACTGCGGCGCCGTAGCGACCGCGCTGGTGAATGCGGTCTGGTCGCGGGGACTGGGTACAGTGATCAACAGCCAGGGCATCATGCAGTCGCCCGTGGTTCGCGAACATGCCGGGATCGCCGATGATCAGGTGATCATGAAAAGCATCGCGCTGGGCTGGCCGGACGAAAGTTTTCCGGCCAATGCGGTGGTGTCGACGCGCAAGTCGGTGGACGAGGCGGCTGTTTTTGTCGGGTTTGACGGTTAGATTTGTGCTCCGCACTTGATGCGGAGCACTGGGTCACCACGGACACCTCTCGCCGCCAGAGCTCCGGATCAAGTCCGGAGCACATTCATTTGTTTAAACGTCCCTCAACCAGAGAATCGACCACGCTTGGATCCGCCAGCGTCGACGTATCGCCCAGCGCCGCATGTTCATTCTCGGCAATCTTGCGCAAAATACGCCGCATTATCTTGCCGGAACGGGTTTTGGGCAGGGCGGGCGTCAGATGCAAATGGTCGGGTGTGGCGATCGGCCCGATTTCGGTGCGGACATGGACGCGCAGTTCGGCGATCAGTTCGTCTGAATGCTCCTCGCCCGCATTCAATGTGACATAGCAATAAATTCCCTGTCCCTTGATATCATGCGGATAGCCGACCACCGCCGCCTCGGCGACCTTGGGGTGAGAGACGAGAGCGGATTCGACTTCCGCCGTTCCCATGCGGTGGCCCGAGACATTGATCACATCGTCAACGCGGCCGGTGATCCAGTAATAGTCATCCGCATCACGCTTGCAGCCGTCACCGGTGAAATATTTGCCTTTATAAGTGCTGAAATAGGTCTGGATGAAACGTTCATGGTCGCCATAAACGCTGCGCGCCTGTCCGGGCCAGCTGCCGGTGAGGCAAAGATTTCCGTCGGTCGCGCCTTCCAGTATCTTGCCGTCGCCATCGACCAGCTGTGGCTGGACGCCGAAAAACGGCTTGCCGGCGCTGCCGGGTTTCATACCATGGGCACCGGGCAGGGTGGTGATCATGATGCCGCCGGTTTCGGTCTGCCACCAGGTATCGACGATCGGCGACTTGCCTTCGCCCACGACATTATAATACCAAAGCCAGGCTTCCGGATTGATCGGCTCGCCGACCGTACCGAGCAGGCGAATCGAGGAGCGGTCATGCGCCTTTACCGGGCCATCGCCTTCTCGCATCAGCGCGCGAATGGCGGTGGGAGCGGTATAGAAGATATTGACCTTGTGCTTTTCCACCACCTCCCAGAAGCGGCTGAAATCGGGATAGTTGGGGATGCCCTCGAACATCAGTTCGGTCGCGCCGTTGAGCAGCGGGCCATAGACGATATAGCTGTGACCGGTGACCCAGCCGATATCCGCCGAGCACCAGAAGACTTCGCCCGGTTGATAATCGAACACATAGTGGAAGGTGGTCGCCACCCAGACCGCATAGCCGCCGGTCGTGTGCAGCACGCCCTTGGGTTTGCCGGTCGATCCGGAGGTGTAGAGAATGAACAGCGGGTCCTCTGCATTCATCGGTTCGCAGGGACAGTCTTCTGCCGCATCGGCCTTAAGCTCGTGATACCAGTGATCGCGATCTTCGGCCATGGTGACTTCGGTGCCCGTATGGTTGATGACCAGCACGGCATCGACCGACACTTTTTCCAGCGCGGCATCGACGTTGGTCTTGAGTGGAACCGGCTTGCCGCCACGTAGGCCGCCGTCGGCGCAGATCACGAACTTGCTGTCGCAATCCTCGATCCGACCGGCCAGCGCATCGGGAGAGAAGCCGCCAAAAACGACGCTGTGGATCGCGCCGATCCGGGCGCAGGCGAGCATGGCGATCGCGCCTTCGGGGATCATCGGCATGTAGATGGTGACCCGGTCGCCTTTCTTGACGCCCAGTTTTTTTAGGCAATTGGCCATCTTGATGACCTCTGCCAGGAGGTCGGCATAGCTGATCGTGCGACCGGGCGATGCCGGATCGTCGGGTTCAAAGATTAGCGCGGTTGTGTCGCCCTTGCCGGCGGCGACGTGGCGGTCCACCGCGTTGTGACAGATGTTGAGCACGCCGTCCTCGTACCATTTGATCGAGACCGGATCGAAGCACCAGTTGGCTATGGTGCCGGGGGCCTTTTTCCAGTCCAGCCGTTCGGCCTGACGGGACCAGAAGGTGTCAGGATCATCGATGCTTTCCCGGTACAGGCGGTCATAGTCTGCGGCGGTGCAATGGGTGGCGTCATCGCTGCGCGGCGATGCGATCATTTCAACCAGATTATTTTTCGTTGGAGCCTCTGTCATCTGCTGCCTCTCTTAATTCTTTTTGCCCGATAGGGTTCTCTGTCGCCCCATGATTATTGCTCGTTTCTCTATACGACTTTGCTCATGTCCTGCGGTTGAAATCAAGACCGTCGGCAAATTCTGTCACCCATGTGTCATTAGGAAAGCCGTTATCAATCCACGCTTGCTCGATGGTTGCCAGAGTCCGGGCGACAATCGGGCCGGGTTTGAGGCCCCGCTCGATTAAATCACCGCCGGTCATTGGGAAGGTCGGGGGCTGCCAGTTTTTGAGGTCGGCCAGCATTTCGGGCAGAGCGGGGTCGTCGGCGAACAGCAAAGCGACATCGCGAGCGGCCTCGACGCTGGTGCGATAGGCGAGGGCGTGGATGTTGTTCTGCTCTGGAGAGCGCTCTAGAATCGCCTTTTGCATTTTTTTAGAAAGCTTCAGGCTTTTGGCAATTGCGCTTTGCGTGTCCCGATCCTTGGGCAGCAAAGCCACCAGACGCCGAATGGCGTCAGGGATGATGTCATGCGCCTGTTCGCGGCTGACAAGCCGGTCCAATAAGACCCGTGCCTGCACGTCAGTCTCGGCGAGAATATGCTCGAAAATTTTCCCGTCCAGCATCTTGCCAACCGCTAGGCGCGGATCATCGGTCGCCAGCAATTTCAGCAGTTCATCCGCGATCCGTTCCCGGGACAGCTGCTCGAGTTTTGGAGCTTCATCGACGCAGGCCTGAAAGGCGCCTGCGTCAAGCTCGTGCAGCCCGAAACGCGCGAGAAAACGGAAATAGCGCATGATCCGCAGATGATCTTCGGCGATCCGTTCCGCTGCCGAACCGATGAAGCGGATTCGCCGCTGCTCGAGATCCGTCAGACCGCCGAAATAATCGAAAATCTCCAGCGTTTCAGGATCGGCTGAGAGCGCATTGATCGTGAAGTCGCGCCGCGCCGCATCCTCCTGCCAGTCATCGCTGAACGCGACCGTGGCTCGCCGGCCATCGGTGGAAACATCGCGGCGCAGCGTGGTGATCTCGACCGGCCCGTCGGGCAGCACGGCGGTCACCGTGCCATGATCAATGCCGGTGGGGATCACCTTGATCGAAGCGACCGTGAGCCGGTCCATCACATCTTCGGGCAGCAGCGGAGTGGCGATATCCACGTCCTTCACCGCGACTCCCAGCAGGCTGTCGCGCACGGCGCCGCCAACAAAGCGCGCCTTGCCGTCCAGCGCGTCGATCAGAGCCGCAAGGCCGCGTCTTTCGGCCCAGTCTGACGGTGGCAGTTTCATGGTTCCCAACCCAGTCTCTTCCCGAGATTGTTCAAAATCCCCGCCGTAATTCCCCAGATACGATATTCTTGCCAGTAGATTTCGTAATAATGCCGCTTGCGCCCGTTCCAGGTCCCTTCGTGGACTTTGCGATTCTTCGGATCGAGCAGGAAATCAAGTGGCGCCTCGAACCAGCTTTCGACCTCTCCGGGGTCGGCGACAAAGGGTAGGTCAGGCGGGATCACGCTCAGCACAGGTTGAATATTATAGCCGCTGCCCGACTGGAAACTGTCGGTCAGACCGATGATATCGACATGACTGCGGTCGAGCGCCACTTCCTCGTGCGCTTCTCTCAGCGCCGCATCGATCGGATCGCGGTCACCCGGATCGATCTTGCCGCCGGGAAAGGCGACCTGTCCAGGATGGTTGCGCATATGCTGAGGCCGCTGGACGAAGATCACCCCGGGATCAGGGCGATCGGTCACCGCGATAAGCACCGCTGCGTCGCGCAGGATCTTGAGATCGTCGATATGATCGCGTTCGTTGTAGAGCAGATGGTCGAGATCATTTTCATGGCCTCTGACCAGCGCCTTTTCGAGCCGGTCGCGCAGTGTCATGAATCGGCCGCCATCGGGAAGAACGTACCGGCAGACCAGATGCCAAGCGGGTCGGCAGCTTCGTCCAGTGCCAATTCCGCGAGCTGATAATAGACTGGGCGGGCCAGCACCGCTTCCAGTCCCTTGCGCACCTGCAGATAGGGCTGCGGCTTGTCGGTGCCAAAGCGCAGCGGGTGATCGGCATCCGCGACCACCAGATGATCTGTGTTGAGCCGGAAGGCGAGCGTCCGTTTGGCGCCGCTGCCTTCGCTTTCCAGTTCCACCGCAACGAACGGCGCGTCTTCAACGATGATGCTCAGCTTCTGGTAAGGTGTGACAAGCGCGTAGCTATCGTCCGGTTCCCGCCGCAAGATACTGGAAAAGGCGCGCACCATGGCCGGACGCTTGATCGGATCGCCCTGATGGTACCATGTGCCGTCGGCAGCGATTCGCATTTCGCTGTCACCGGTTTCCTGTGGATCCCATTGATCGACGGGGGGCAGCTTCTGCGCCGCCGCCATTTCGGCAATTTCCGCGATCGAGAGTGAGGCCAGTTCGGGTGGTGGGGTGTAGGGCATGCATCTGGACTATTGCCCAGTGCCATGTCTGTAAAGCCTTAGGGTCAGGACCTTTTAAATGCACGGAGCGTGCTTTGAAGCGATTTGGCTATGCGCGAGAAAGGAAAGTGCAGGCATAGCGGTGCTATACCGAGCTTTTCTGACGCTGCGCAGTGCCAATTCGGTCAAATCCTTAGGACGACAAAATGGCTGCAATCTCGGGCAAAAGCTTCCTTGGAAAGGCAAGCAGCCTTCCCGGCGGGCGCTTTCACCCGACATTATTGCCATTTTGACGCCACGCCCGTGCATTTAACAGGTCCTGACCCTCGACGCGCTATTGTGTCCAGGGTCCAAGCTTGCCGGTTTTCGGTAATGGCTTGCCTGCTGGCCCCGCCCGCATCAGCAGCCGCGAAGGTTCCCACGGCCCCGGCAGCGTCCATCCCCCGGTTCCCTCTGCGGTAAAACCGAAGAAGCGCTCATAATATTCCGGATCACCGATCATCACCAGAGGCAGCGAATCTTCGGGCTGGATTTCCTTCAGCAGCGCCGCCATCATCGCCCGGCCAATACCCTCGCGCTGAATATCGGGGTAAACCGCCACGGGACCGACCATGATCATTGGATGCGCCCGGCCCTCTTCGTCGGTCAGGGCGATCGGCCAGCATTGGATTGAGCCGAGCAATTCGTGTTTTTCCTGATCCACTGCAGCCAGCGACAGGCCTTCGAGCATGGTCATGCCTTCGCGCAATTTATACGCGGTGCGGTCATGCCGATCTGTGCCGAATGCGGCGTCAAGCAGGTCTTCGACGAGTTGCGGATCAATTTCCGCGAGAGGGATGATGCTGGTCAATTTGTCGGTCTCATATATCTGGAAAAGCGCGCGCTACTCCGCTTTGACGCAAAAGTCGAGCCGCATAGGTAGCAATTGCATGATCGCCAAGCGCCAGCTAAAAGATTGATCTGTTAAGGGAGTTTTGAGCGTGACGGACAAGAATCAGACTACTGAGGCATCCACCGACGGAACCCCGCCAACCGCTGCCCGAACAAAGCCGCCGAGGCTGGCTTCACTGCGGCGCGATCCCAGGGGTGCTCTTATTGCATTGCTCGGTGTGGCCGCTCCCCTTGCCTATCTGATTGCTGCCGGTGGCAGCGGGATCGGACTGTGGGGGTGGCAGCCAGCCGTTGCGGCGGTGCCATGGATCATCCTTGTTGCGGTCATAGCCCTGCTGCTTGCCATTGCCCTCATTGTGCTGAACCGGCGGAAGGGTCGCGAGACCCGCTGGCCGCTGCTCGGATTGGGTATCGTCGCATCGCTCGGTTTTCTGGCTTATCTCGCCCCTTATGGAAGCGCCATGCTGACCCTGCCGGCGATCCATGACATCACCACTGACCTTGCCGATCCGCCACAATTCACGGCGCTAAGGCTGCGCGACGACAACTGGGACAAAATTCCCGGCGCGGATGATAGCGATATGGCCGGAATGAACCCGCGCCAGCGCTGGGCCACCCTGCATCAGGACGCCTATCCCGATATTCGCTCGGTCCGTATCGATCAACCGGTTGCTGTGGTCATCGAGAAAGCCAAGCGGCTGGCGGAAGACCGCGGCTGGGATATCGCCAATGTCGACCCGGCGGCGGGCAATCTGGAGGCCACGGACACCTATTCACTATTCGGGTTCAAGGATGATGTTGTCATTCGCGCCAGAGCGGCAGAAAATGGCGCGGCCAGTATCATTGATGCGCGTTCGGTCAGCCGCGCTGGCGTGCATGATCTGGGGATCAACGGCAAGCGGGTGCGGGATTTTCTAAGCGACCTGTCCGGAACCACAACAACCGCTTCGCAATAGTCACCGGCTGACAAGGATTTATTTGGTCGGCGTCAGCTTGAGCATCCGGCCGCCTTCACCGTCTTCCAGAAGGTAGATGGCACCATCCGGTCCCTGTTCGACTTCGCGGATCCGATTTTCCATCAAGAACCGTTCGGCTTCCTTGGCGGTATCGCCATCGAAACTGACCCGGATCAATGCCTGGCTGGCTAGGCCGCCGATGAAGGCACTGCCTTTCCATGCCGGGAACAGATCGCCGGAATAGAAAATCAGGCCGCTCGGTGCGATGGTCGGAACCCATGCGACTTTTGGCGCTTCGAACTCAGGTCGGGTATCATGGTTGGGGATTTTCTTGCCATCATAATGATTGCCTTCGGAGACGATCGGATAGCCATAATTGGCACCGCGCTGGACGAGATTGAGTTCGTCGCCGGCTTTCGGACCCATTTCCTGATTCCAAAGACGACCCTCGCTGTCGAAGGCGACGCCCAATATATTGCGGTGGCCGAGCGACCAGATTTCAGGAAGCGCACCGTCCTTGTCGACAAATGGATTGTCCTTGGGAACGGTGCCGTCGGGATAGAGCCTGACGATCTTGCCGAGATTGGCGGTCATATCCTGGGCCGGATCAAATTTCTGCCGCTCGCCAGAGCCGATGAACAGATATTCGCCATCGGGTGAAAAAGCGATCCGGTGGGAAAAATGTCCCCTGCCGGTTACCTTGGGATTTTGTTTCCAGATGGTTTGCAGATTTTTCAAAGCGGGCTTCTGGCCCTTCAGTTCAAGCCGGGCCCGGCCAACCACGGCGCCGCGGGTGTCTTTTTCGCCGGCCTCCACCCAGCTCAGATAGACCATATTGCTAGTCGCATAATCGGGAGCCAAAACGATGTCGCCAAAGCCGCCTTGGCCGCCATAGTCGACTTCGGGCACGCCGGCGATTTCGGTTTTCTGCCCTTTGGCATCGATCAGCTGTAGCTTCCCTGTTTTTTCGCTGACCAGCATCCGCCCGTCCGGCAGGAACGTCATCGCCCATGGTTCGTCAAAACTGGCAATTTCCGTAGTTTCAAACGGCTTGCGATCTACCGGGGAAATATCGCTCATCGTCTGTTTTTCTGCTGATGTGTTGCCCGTTGCCTGGGCGTCATCGCCATTGCTGCAAGCAACCATGAAGATGGCGATGGAGAGCGAAAGTCCAATATTTTTCATAAGATTCCCGTGTTTTATCATCAAATTGATCCCAGCCCCTTTATCCAGTGATATAGGCGACCGTAGCCAAATTTCCTAGGCGAATCCGAGGATTTTTCTGTAGAATCGCTCTGTTCACCGGTTGCTTACCATTATTGGTTAAAGCAGCCGCATGTTTGAACGCAAAACCAAGGAAAATGATCCACGGCCGCGGTCAGCGGTTTCGCATGGCGTCGGCATGGCCGGTCTGATCGGACTGGCGTGCTGGATACTGATCGCTCGGCAATACGGGATGGATGGACCCTATTCCGCCCTTGTCGCCTGTTTCGCCTGTGCGATACCGATGGTGATCTGGTCGCTGCTGATGGACAAGGTGCATTTGCGACCATCCACCGGGATCGACTGGCACAACCCGAAAAGGCTCAAAGAAACGTTCGACATCAGTCTGGTGAAACTGGCTGGCCTGTGGGCAACATGGGGAATTATCGCGACGATCTATTGTGTCGGACGCTGGTACTGGACCGGGCAATATCAATTTTCGATGGAGACGATGACGACGGCTGCGCCGTGGTTGTTCGTTCTGTCCATCCCCTATGTCCTGATCATGGATCGCTTTGCCATCGAACCGCGCGACGGTGCCTGGCATTTTGGCCAGCTGCTGACCGGCGGGAGGGGCGAGTTTGATCGCGAACAGATTTACCATCATCTGCGGGCGTGGGCGGTCAAGGGATTTTTCCTGGCCTTCATGCTCTCGATCGTGCCCGGTGGTTTTGGTGAGCTTGTCCGGCTTGATCTCAATGAACTGAGCGGCAATCCCGTGGCGATCGCCAGTTGGCTGATCACGGCGATGTTCGTTGTCGATGTGCAGTTTGCAACGGTGGGCTATCTGCTAACGATGAAGCCGCTGGATGCGCACATCCGCACCGCCAATCCGTATCTGGCGGGCTGGGTCGCCGCCCTGATGTGCTATCCGCCGTTCATATTGATGGGGGACGGTGGCCCGCTCAACTATCATGCCAACACCGCCGACTGGGCCTATTGGTTCGAGGGGCAGTCAACCGTCCTTTGGGTCTGGGGCAGCATATTGGTTGTCCTGACCGGACTCTATGCCTGGGCAACGGTCGCCTTTGGCCTCCGCTTTTCCAATCTCACCCATCGTGGAATTTTGACCCACGGACCCTATAGCTGGACGAAACATCCGGCTTATCTGGCAAAAAACGCTTACTGGTGGCTGGCAAGCATGCCGTTTCTGGTCACGTCCGGAAGTATCGCAGACTTGGTTCGCAATACGGCGCTGATGGCGGCTGTCAGCGGGGTCTATTACTGGCGCGCCAAGACCGAGGAAAAGCATCTGCTGAGTGACCCGGTCTACAAGGAATATGCCGAATGGATGGACCGCAACGCGCCGATCCCCCGGCTGCTCAACCGGGTCAAGCGGCGTATCGGCTGGTGGTCCCCGGACCAGGGCCCCGCTCCGGATATCCAGCCCGCTGAATAGAATTGGCGGATCGGAACGGATCGGCTAGTTGATCCGCATGACGGTGGTTGGAACAGACGGCAAGCATCGCTGCTTCGGCGGACAGGCTGGCAAGGAATTTTACGGAGATTATCACGATCAAGAATGGGGCACGCCGGTGCATGACGACCGGTTGCTGTTGGAAAATCTGATCCTGGAGGGCGCGCAGGCTGGCCTGAGCTGGGAGACCGTATTGCGCAAGCGCGAGGGCTATCGCCATGCGTTTCACCGATTTGATGTCGACCGCTGTGCCGCAATGGATGAAGCCGAACTGGAAGCCTTGCGCGAAGAGCCGGCGATCATCCGCAACCGGCTCAAGATCTACTCGGTCCGCAAGAACGCGCTGGTTTTTCTGGAGATGCAAAAGGAATTCGGGAGCTTCGATGCATGGTTGTGGGGCCACTTGGATGGCGCTCCACCGATCAACCGACCCCGGCATTTTTCCGATATGGAAACCACCTCTAAGGTCAGCGATACGATTTCCAAGAGCCTCAAGAAGCGCGGTATGAGCTTTGTCGGCAGCACCATCATCTATGCCTATATGCAGGCGATCGGAATGACCGACGAC
>JAGXGT010000002.1 GCA_024636595.1 Sphingomonadales bacterium
ACATGGGGCCATGCAGCTGTCCTTTGGGACTATTTAGCGGCGAACGGCAAGCCTGGTGGCCTGCTTTCGGACGCAAAGCTGAAGTTGCTCAACAAGGCTGCCATCGCCACTTGCTGGAAACAGGGCAACGGGCTTGCCGGTGACCGCTTCATCTCGGAGCCCATGAGCTGCAAGTTCGATCCTGAGGTTTTGCAATGCAAGGGCGCGGCGGCCGACAGCTGCCTGACCAAATACGAAGTCGTGACCGCGCGCGCCTTCTATTCCGGTCCGGCGGATCGCGACGGCAAGCCGACCTTTTTCGGCTGGCTGCCGGGCAGCGAGATGCCCGGCACCTTCGGCTGGTCCTTCCTGCAAAAGCCGATCGACGATCAGCCACCCTTCGGCGCGCTGTTCAAATGGGCGTTCGGTGCCGACTGGAACTGGAGAGACTTCGATTTTGACCGGGACATGCCGATCCTTGATGCCCGACTGGACACGATCGTCAATGATGCGACGCGCGGCAGCCTTGCCTCTTTCGCCGACCGTGGCGGCAAGCTGATCGTCTTTCACGGCTATGCCGACACGCTCGTGCCGCCGGGCCAGTCGGTCGCCTTCTTCAATCGCCACGCCAAGCAGATGGGCGGCGCGGCGAAGCTTGCGGACAGTGCGCGATTGTTCATGGCACCGGGCATGATGCATTGCGGCGGGGGTGCCGGCCCGGATTCTTTCAACGCCACGCTCGGTATTCCGCCCCGTCCCCCATCCGACGATCCGCAGCACGACCTCTTCTCTGCCCTCATCGCCTGGGCCGACAAGGGCGATGCCCCCGATCGCGTTACCGCGACAAAATTCTCGAGCGAAGATGCCGGCAAGATCGATATGCAGCGGCCGCTGTGCCCATATCCGCAGCGGGCTGTCTATCGCGGTTTCGGATCGACGGGGGCGGCCAGCAGCTTCCGATGCGAGACTCCGTTGGAACCGTGAGACGGGCATTGCAGCATCGTCGCGATCCAACAATGATCGGTGATTGAAGGGAAGGACCAATGCTGACTCGCCGCGACTTTGCCCGTTTTGCCGCCGCCGGCACCGCCGCCTCGTTCGCGGCGCCTTCGCTGGCCGCATCCCTCGGCGATGTTACGATCCAGCCGATTGCCTCGAGTCACGCACCCGGGGAGCTCGCCGTCGCCATCTATCGGCCGCCGGGCTATGACCGACAGCGAGCAGAACGCTATCCGCTCCTGCTCCTTCTTCACGGTGGCAATGGCAGCGAGCGGGATATCCTCTATTTCCAGTCGGTGTTCGATGCCGAGATTCTTGCCGGTCGCGTTCCGCCAATGGTAATTGCAATGCCTAGCGCGCGCCGCTCGCTTTACATGGATTACCACGATGGGTCGCAACGCTGGGAAAGCTTCATTCTCCGCGACGTCCTTCCATTCCTGCGGCGCTCCGAGCATGTCGCGCAAACCCGAGAGCACACCTATATTGGTGGATTGTCGATGGGGGGACTGGGTGCTCTGCGGATCGCCTTCAAGCATCCCCGGATTTTTGCCGCCATCGCAGCGCTGGAACCCGCAATCGAGGCGACGCTGACTTGGCAGGGCGTCGGCCCTGAGACCCGGTTCTGGCGGCCCGAGACCGTGCTATATCCCATATTCGCCCAGCCGGTCGACGCCCGCTATTGGGAGGCCAATAACCCGGCAACCATTGCCAGCCGCGACCCCAGTCGTCTCCTCGACCTGGGCATCTATCTCGAGGTCGGCGACCAGGACATGCTGTTTCTCTACGAAGGGGTTGAGTTCCTCCACCGCGTCCTGTTCGACGCGCGGCTTGCGCACGAATATCGTCTGGTGCACGGCGCCGAGCATGTCGGTAGATCCCTGGTACCCCGTATGGCCGACGCACTCAATTTCATCGGCCGCCAAATATCACCGCCGCTGTGGATCGATGAAGGCGTTCTCGGCCTTCGGGCCATTATGGACCGGCAAAAGCGCAATGCCGATGTTGAGGTTCAGCCAGTCGATCCGCGGCAATTGAGAGTGGCGAACACGACCGGACCAAATCCTAAGTAGCCACTCCGCAAGCTGATCCTAGCCAGACGGGCGCGACAGCGGGGTGTACCGAAATGCGGCCACAGTACCAGCCTGATGTTGATTAGCTTCTTCCTACCCAAATTTTCTTGGCGCCGGTTTTGGTTGCCGGATCGAATTTAGAAATTCCCAATATTTTTCTCCTTGGTCGGAATGGTCATGAAGAGCGTCAGCTATTGGGGGCTCAAAAAATCGAGCTTCTATGTCGGGAGTTGGGCGCGAAGCGGACGTCCCTAATGGCATCTTCAAAGGCTTTCTCAATGTGGGTGACCCGCCGGTCGTTAAAACCAAGCTGCTTGCAAACGCCGCGCATGAAGCGCACCGTTCCAGAATCTAGATTTTTCGAACTCACGCATCTTAATCAATCCAAGCGGGGTCCCAATGGGGTCCCAGAAACGTGCGCTTGGTTGCTTCGGAATGCATCGGCCTGCGTCGATCTGCGAAATTGCGGATCGCGTTATGCTTTGCTCCGTGCAACGATGTGGATTAATATGCTTTAGCTTGCTCAGACGCTTGTCCCAACTTTTAATCAGTAGGTCGCTGGTTCGAACCCAGCAGGGCTCACCATATTTTTTGGCATCAATTTGCAGAGGCGATCCGGCTATTGGCCGGATGACCGCAGCCGTCGCGCCTGGAACGCGAACCGGGCAGCCTTGGAAACATCGCCCTGAAATGAAGTGTTTACCGCGCCGCTGACGAGTGCGCCTAGCACCGGGATGAAGGACCCTGCTTTCTTTTTCGGGATGGCCATGGCGAGGGCGCGGGAAATACGCTCGATCGCCTGGTCGACAAGCGGATCGGCAATCGCCGGGTCCGGATCAACCAGGCTGCCGTCTGCCTGTATCTGGGTTTCCAGATCGGCAATTCTCTGTTGTCTGACGGTTTTGTCGTTCAGCGCGGCGATTTCCAAAATCTGCAGACGAAAAAGCTGTTCCGCAGGCCCCTGCCCCTCATATCCATAGGCGCGTCCGGTATCGCGTATATTCCGCGCAGCCAATCCGATCGTCGCGGGAATGTCGGTTGTCATTGTCAATGCGCCGCCAAAGCCGGAGAGCGCACCGGTTGTCCCGTTCAGCAATTTTGCCGTATTCTCGATCTTTTTTGCGGCGCGCTGGCAGGCCTGCATATCAGACTGGTCATGTTTGAAATTGACCAGCTGTGGCTTGCTGGTTGCTGAATCAATCGCCTTGACCAATTTCTCGATCCAACCGGAGGGTACCATTTTTGAGGCGATCTTCGTCGCCGGCGAGGTGATCGCTTCAATGCCGCGTCCCAGAAAAGATGGTGAAGCCGTCCGAAATTCATTTTGTTGCTGGATCAAGTCCATTTTAATCTCCTGTGATCGCCGCTGCCAGATTGCAGAAATTGTCGCTATGTGACGACAACGTTCGTCCTGCCATTTCGCTCCATCATCTCTGGATTAAACAAGCTGCCCCTTCAAAAGCCCCGATATGCATGATTTTTGGCCGGACCTGTGGCTCCAACGTGCGTTCTCAAGTTGCGGTTTAGCTGCTGCGAATTGATCATAGCCGTTTAGCCAAATTTCTCCATTTCGGAGGTCAATCATGCCCTTTAACCCGATATCCAATATTGCTAATTGCGTGCAATGCCGCCAAGTATCGCGGATATTCATTAGGTCCGGGGGTAAAACAGACCATGAAGCTGGGAAGAGCCCTATCATTCTGTATGATCGCGCTGTTGGCGCAATTTGCCTCTCCGCAGGCGACGCATGCGCAGCTTTTGAAGCGGGCAGCCCCTCTCTCCGGACAAATTGCAGCGACCAAGGGTGGCGAGCAGGCGACTCTGCTGCCGCGCAAGACCTGGCAAAGAGCAGTCACCCAGCAAGATCTCAAGGCGGGCGACGTCTTGCGGACCAATCCCGCAGGCACGCTGGCGATTGTTTTTGCCGACGGTACCCAAGTTCGATTGGGTAGAAATAGTGTGATGGTGGTCCGGCTGGTCGGCAAGAGCGGGCCGGCGACCCTGTCGCTCCAGCGCGGTCGTGCCTGGGGCCGCAGCCCGCGCAAACGAAGCAATCTTTCGATCGAGACGCCGTCGGCAACGGCGGCGATCCGGGGCACGGAATGGGCGATCACCGCGGATGACAATTCCAGCCAGTTGCAGGTGTTTTCCGGATCGGTGGAACTATCGAACGAAGCGGGGTCGCTGACGGTCGAGGCGGGGCAAGCGGCATCGGTCTTGCGCGGTCAGGCACCGACACGGACCGTGCTGGTCAACCCGAGCGGGCGCGAACAGATGCTCTATTTTGTCAACCTGTCCAGCGGGCTGGATTTGCTGGGCAATCAGAGCGAAACCTTTCTTCGGGCACGGCAATCGGGTGCCGAAGGGGATTGGGACGCGGCGTCCCGGCAGTTCGCCGATCTCGCCGAGTCAGACAATCCGGCAGACCGCGCCGCGGGTGCCTATGGCCGCTATATTGCTGCGGTACAATTGGGCGAGATGCCATCACCGCCCGGTCTGGACGCAACCGCTGAAAGCTATCTCGCCCGCAGTCTGATCGCCGCTTATGATGGTGATCTGCAAGCTGCCAAGCAAATCGCGGATGAAGGGCTGACCGCCTTCCCGGATGCCGCATCACTTTATCAGGCCAAGGCGGATGTGGAGGCACTGTTGGGTGATGCAGATGCCGCCATCGCGACCATAGCCAAGGCCCGCGCAGCTTTTCCTGCCGACATCACCCTCGCGATTGGCGAAGCCGATCTGCTACGCGATTATCGCGGCAGCCCGAAGGCGGCCCGCGACCTGTTGCAACCCGTATTGGCGGCTGATCCGGACAATTTTCTCGCCCAGAAAGCGCAGGCGAAAAACTGGATGGCGATTGGCGGACTGAAGGAAGCCGACCGCCTTGTAACAAAGGCGATGACGACGCGGCCCTACGACGCCGAACTGGTCAGCATGCGGGCACAGATTTTGCTAGAGCAGAATAGATTGTCTGCTGCCAAGGTGGAGATCGACAAGGCGCTGGAAATGGACCCCGGCAATGCTCTCGCTGGGAATGCGCTGGCGCAATATTGGCGGCGCAAGGACCAGCAGGACGATGCGCTGGCGGCGTCGCTGGCCGCGTCGGCGCACAATCCGGATTATGGCGTAGGCTTTCTGGGTTTGGCGCAGGTACAGCACGAATTGGGCGAGCCGGGGCTGGCCGAACAGCAGCTCGATACCGCTGACCGGCTTGATCCCTATAACCCGGCCATTCCCCTCGCACGCACCGGCGTCGCCCTGCATGATTTTGCCGCCGATGATGCGATTAACAGCGCCCGCGAGGCACTGGATCGCTATCGCGCGCGGGGCGGTGAATATGTAAATCTTTCCGAAAACCGGGAAACCGGCAGTCTGGTCTCCCAGGCGTTTCGCTTCCTCGATCTCGAAGGCTGGGGTCGCTATTATGCAGACCGCGTGTTCGACAGCTTTACCCCGTCCAGCTATTTCGATCAGGCGATCAATCAGACCCCCGGCCCGTTTCTGATCCGCAACGCCGATGGCAGTTACAATGCCCAACAGGCAGAAAATTTCGACCGCCTGTCCAGCTTTCTGCAGGGGGTCGCGCTCGATCCCTTGAGCGTCGCCAGTTCCAAGCGGCGCTTGCGCTTCGACAATGGCAATTTCGTCGAACCCAACATCGGCGTGTCGATGTTGGATGAAAAGCTGCGCAACCAGAAGACCGTCAGTGCCGGGCTCGACACGATCTTTGATGCACCCCTGCCCACGGCGATCTGGCTGCGCGGCAATTATACCGATGTCACCGATCATCGCCGTCGTCCGGACATCAGTCCATTCTCGCGCCGACGCGGCGGTGAGAGCTGGTTCTTGAGCAGCTATGTCGGGCTGGAGCTGACCCCCTCGGACAGTTTGGTGATCAATGCCGAATTGAACCATGACAAAGGCCTGTCCGAAACGAATATTCTTGCTGGTTTCGACAACAGCTTTGAACTGGAAGAAGATCGCGAGAAGGACCGGAACTTCCTGTTCGGATTATATAATCACGAATTTGGTTATCGCGACCAGATGACCCTTGCAGCCGGCTTTGGCAGCTCGCAATTGAATGTCATCACAATCGACACCACAAGTGGCCAACCATTTGCCGACCAGTTGACGCGAGATCGCGATTCCTTCACCTATCTCAGCGCTAATTATGCCAAGGGTTTTGGTTCTCTGGACCTGCGGATTGGCGCGGAATGGAACGATGTGCGCACCAGTCTGTTTAGCGCGGGCTATAATTTTGCACAGGACCTGATTGCGCCGGGCGCGCCGCCAATAGGGGCTGAATTTCGTACCACCGAAGCACGGGCCTATCTCGATCTGCGTTATCATCCGATCGAAGCGCTGGTCTTGCAGGGGCAATTGGAAGGCGTCGCGCGTGACATTGGCGGATTTTCCGAAGATCTGCTCAACTGGCGTCTCGGTGCATCGTACGAACCGATCGAAGGGCAATGGCTGCGTGCCGCATATATTCGCCAGAGCCGTGGCCTGTTCGATTTCAGCTTTCGCCCGGTCTCAATCGTCGGCCTGCAACCCAATTCGGCGCCCAGCTTTCGCCAAAGCCGGGGCGACAGTCTGATCTTTCGCTGGGATGCCGAATGGTCCGATCGCCTGTTCACGACGGTGGAATATCAGGACCAGCAATTGGAGGCGGTGCAATATGCCATTCCCGACCTGCCAGTGAACATCGCTGGCTTTCCGGTATCGGTCAAACGGATCAGCGCCCAGGCGAATTTATGGCTGGGCGGCAATATCGGGCTGCGCGCCGCCTACGCCTATACCGACAGCGCGATTGAAGGCGGGTTCGTTTCCGGTGACAATGTCAGCCAGGCGATCGGACCGAGCTATGGCTGCGCCACTGGTGGCCTGGGTTTCAACTTTGCCTGTATCTATGAACTGGGTGACCGGCTGCCGTTCGTGCCGGGCCATTTCGGTCGCGCATCGATCGTCTGGAGCGTGCCGGTCCCGGTCCGGTTGAAGGCAACATTATCGGGCAGCTATATCGGCGGCCAGAGCGACGATCTGGGCCTGCCGATTGAAGATGTCATGCTGGTTGATGCCAAGCTGGAATGGGAACCGCTGGACCGGCGACTGGCGCTCAACCTGTCCCTGCTGAACCTGTTCGACAAGCAATATGACTCGGCGACCGACGTCGCGGCACCACGGCTGACGGTGGTTGCGGGTGTCAGGGTGCGATTCTGAATGGCAAAGCAGTGGATCACCGAGAGCTTTGCAACGCGCCACCGGCTGTCCGCCGCGATGCTGGTTGCCGGGGTCGCGTTGTTGATCGGTTTGCTGAGCCTCACCACCGTCATGCGTGATCTTGATGGACGGAGCTTTGACTATTTGTCGACCATCGCCCCGGTGCTGCCCGACCAGCCAGGGGTCACGCTAATCGCGATTGACGAACCCAGCATGGCAGCGATTGGTCAGCAGTGGCCATGGCCGCGCTCGCAGCATGCAGAGCTAATCCGCCAGCTCCGTAAAGCTGGAACCAAGGCGATCGCTTTTGACATCGTGTTTGCCGAGCCGACGGACCCCGAGCAGGATCAGGCGCTGGCGGATGCGATGGGACGCGATATCGTCCTCGCCGCCGATGAAAGCCTGATCGAGCGCCCCTATGGGAGCACGCTTGTGCGAACCGAACCGCTGGCCAAATTGGTTGAGGGAGGCGCCCGCTCGGGTGTCGCCAGCCTGTCGATGGACGGCGATGGCGTATTGCGCAATATGCCGCGCTATCCGGATGGCCTTATGGTCACATTGCTTGAGACAACTGGCACGAAGGCGGCACGGGAAGGCAAAGGCCTGCGCCGGATCCAGCATTTTGGGCCGGCGGGCAGCTATCCCACCATCTCTTATTATCAGGCGCTCGACCCGACCGGTTATTTGCCGCCCGACTATCTGAAGGATCAGATCGTGGTGATCGGCTTTGCATTGCAAGCCAATGCCGATGTTGCTGCGGGCGGCATTGATGCTTTCGAGACCGCCTACACATTGCGATCGCGCCAGCTGACTCCCGGGATCGAGGTGCAGGCGACAATTTTCGACAATCTGCGCACCGGCCTGTCTATTGGAACATCGCCCGGCTGGCTCTCGCTTCTCCTTGTCGCTCTGGCTGCTGCCCTCGCATTGCTGCTATCCCGTCCAAAATCTCCTGTCAAAAAGGCCTTGCTGCTGGTGGCAGCGTTGCTCGCCATCGTCGGCGGTTGCTGGCTAATGCTGCAATATGGGCGTTTCTGGATCGGGCCAGTAGCCCCATCGGCCGCCCTGGTGCTGGGCGACGTGGCTATTGCTACCCGCGATTTTGCCGGTGAGCAGAGGCGGCGGCGTGAGGTGCAAAATGCCTTTGGCCAATATCTGGCACCCGAAATGGTCCAGAAAATTGCCGATGATCCGAGCCTGCTCAACCTCGGCGGAGAAAGCCGAGAGCTGACCATTCTCTTTTCCGATATCCGCGGCTTCACCTCTATTTCAGAGGCGATGCAGGACGATCCGCAGGGATTGACCCGGATGATCAACGCAATTCTCACACCGCTTTCGAACATTATCCTGCAGCATGGCGGGACAATCGATAAATATATGGGCGATTGCGTAATGGCCTTCTGGAACGCGCCGCTGGACGATCCCGACCACGCCCTGCACGCGCTGGAAGCGGCGCGCGAGATGCTGGCAGCCATGGAGCAGATCAATCGCGACATCCAGAAAATGCTCCCCGCCGGAGCCAATGTACCGGTTATCAGGATGGGCATTGGTATCAACACCGGCACCTGCGTGGTCGGCAATATGGGTTCGGACCGCCGGTTCGATTATTCGGTGCTCGGCGATGCCGTCAACCTTGCCTCGCGGCTCGAAGGCCAGTGCAAGGAGCAGGCGGTCGACATATTGGTTGGCCAGACTACGGTTGCCGCGGTGCCATCGCTATCATTCCGGAAAGTGGCCGATATTCAGGTCAAAGGTCGATCCGCGACAGAGCCGACCTATACGTTCAGCGAAGATGGGTGATTGGGACATGGCCCGCGACGAACGTGTAAAACGTGCAGCTGAAATATCTCGCGACACGATGGGCAGTATTTTTACTCGCCAGCAGGTGATCGTTTGAAGCGCGTGTTTTTTTTGGGGGCCACCGGTACAATCGGCAGAGCGACGCTGCGGGCGTTGGTCCGCCGTGGCCATGAAGTGGTCTGCTTCCTGCGACACAAGCAAGGTCAGTCCGACACGCCGGTACCGCTTGATTTCGGCGGTTCGTTGGCCGGCGTCGAACTGCGTTTCGGCGATGTGACCTGCGAAAAATCCCTCCGCGATGATGGCTTTCGTGGTGAACGGTTTGATGCGCTGATTTCCTGTCTGGCTTCACGAACCGGGGTGCCGAAAGACGCCTGGGCAATCGATCATGATGCCCAATTGGAGGCGCTGAAGGCGGCAAAAGCTGTAGGGGCGCCGCATTTCGTACTGCTGTCGGCAATCTGCGTGCAGAAACCGCTGCTCGCCTTTCAACATGCCAAGCTCGCTTTTGAAAAAGCGCTGATCGAATCCGGACTGACCTATTCGATCGTCAGGCCGACGGCATTTTTCAAATCTTTGTCCGGACAGGTGGACCGGGTGCAAAAGGGCAAGTCCTTCTTGCTATTTGGCGACGGGACGTTGACCGCTTGCAAGCCAATCAGCGACGATGATCTGGCCTCTTATCTGGTGGACTGCGTGAACAATGAAAGTTTGCAAAACAGGATACTTCCAATTGGCGGCCCCGGCGAGCCGATCACACCGAAGCAGCAAGGCGAACGGCTGTTTACGCTACTCGGCAAAGAGCAAAAATTTACTCATGTTCCGGTTCGTTTGCTTGAAGCGATAATTGCCACCCTGGATACCATTGGTTGGCTGATCCCGGCGGCCAGGGCAAAAGCCGAACTTGCCCGGATCGGGCGCTATTATGCGACCGAGTCGATGCTCGTATGGGACCCCGAAAAGGGGCGCTATGATGGTGCAGCAACGCCGACAACCGGAACGGAAACACTGTTCGATTATTACGCCGAACTGATACGCGGTGAAACGACGGCCGAACGCGGGGATCATGCCGTATTTTGAGTGGCAGATAGTCGCCTCCAATTTTGGTTTTCGGAATAGACAAAACGGCGTAAAGCATCAATAAAGGCCGGTAATGTCGATCACCAACCATCCGCTACGGCAGTGGGCCGTTGATGAAATGCACCTGCGACGGTTTGCTCCGGTGTCTGATGATTGCCAAATCTATCAATCGGTATTGCTGATCGGTGAAGAGCAACGAACGACCGAAGACCAGCATCTCATTGCCGACAAGCCGCCGTTTGATGATTGGCATCTTGCACCGCGCAGCGCCTCGGCCCATACCAAAACCGGAATTTACTTTCTGTGGGAACGCCACACCGAAGCCAGTACGGTGACGCTCATCTTGCCATCCCGGCTAAACCGAAAACAGACCGATGCCTATCTCCACTGGCTCGAAAAATGGCCGGGATCGGTCATTCGTGCGACGCGGATCAAAAACGCTTTCCGACCCTGGCCTGGTGGAAGAAAATCTGTCTGCGATGGGTATAGTCGAGGGAGACCTGATATATTGTGAAGTCAATGATGGCCTGCGGATATGGTCGGACTTCGGCATTCACAAAGATGGCTATGGGCGCCTGCTGGTCCAAGGCGGCGACAAGTCCGACGCCGAGCGGGGACGGATAATCCAGCGGGTGCAGGAGCTGGGCAACTATCGCAATCTGGCGTTGATGGGTTTTCCCACGGTTCAGCAATATGGTCCGCAGGTCGATGAACTGGAGCAAAGGCTATCCGATCACGCCGAGCGCGTCGCCAGCGCGACCGACGACGATAATGACGATTTGCTGTTGCAGCAGCTCGCCGAAATTTCCGCGCAATTGGAACTCATCCGATCGGCGACCGGGTTCCGGTTGAGTGCGACGACCGCTTATGCAGAAGTCGCCGCCGACCGATTGAACGCGCTTGACGTGAAGCCATTGGCGAACTTCCAAAGCCTGAAGGAATTCACCGAGCGACGCCTCATACCCGCGCGCCGAACATGCGCGGTTTTCCAAACCCGGCTGGACAGGATCGCCGAGCGGGTTTCGCGCATCATGCACACGTTGGACGTGCGCATCGACAGCCGAATCAAAGCGCAGAATCTGCGACTGATGGAATCGATGGAACGGTCGACCCAATTGCAATTGCGGCTGCAGACCTTGGTCGAAGGATTGTCAGTCATCGCCGCCGCCTATTATCTGGTCGGTCTGATCGCCTATATGACAAAGGGCGCCGCGGCCTTTCGCTCCGGTCCGCAAACCGAACTGTTCATTGGATTGATCACGATTCCCGTGATTTTGGCGATCTATGTTCTGGTTCAACGGTTGCGCGGCAAAGTGATGAAAGAAACCGATGTAAAAAATGACGATATTTCATAGAGTTGTATGTCGGATACAGAGGAGCCGCTTTCAATCCACTGTCAACCAAACTATACGGTTAAGTTGTTGATATGGGTCAACATAACCCGATAGGAGAGTATATGGTCAGGATGAAAACAGTAGCTGCTGTAGTCGCTTTGTCCGCTTTAACTGCAGCCTGTTCCGGCGGCGGTTCTGAATCAAGTGAACCAGCACCAAGCACAACCGAGGCTGAGGCAACCATGCCGGCAGCAGAACCGGAAGTCGTAGCAACCCCCGCCGACACCGGGCCACCGGCTGCTGACGATCTTAGCACCAAAGATGGCGTTGAATATGCCAGCCTGACCGGTGATCCTGCTGCAGGCAAGATGGTTTTCGCGCAATGCCGCACCTGTCATGTTACCGATCCGGGCGTGAACAAAACTGGCCCATCTTTGGCCGGTATCGTCGGTCGTCAATCGGGTTCCGTTCCAGGCTTCAATTATTCCGAAGCCAACAAGAACAGCGGCATCACCTGGACCGAAGAAAAATTGTTCCAGTATCTGGAGAACCCACAGCGGGTAATTCCGAAGACGAAAATGATCTTTGCTGGCCTTCCGGACGCTCAGAAACGGGCGGACGTGATTGCCTATCTGAAAAATCCAACCTGATTAAATATATAGTCTGAACAAAAAAAGGCCGGGAAAATTCCCGGCCTTTTTTTGACTGATGCCGCAGTTCAGGCGGCCATCTCGCGCCGCGCCAGTTCGCACTGCGACCAGATTTCGCTCAGAGCCGTTATCAAGCGATCGATATCGCCATCGCTATGCACCGGTGACGGCGTGATCCGCAGGCGTTCGGTTCCGCGCGGTACGGTCGGATAGTTGATCGGCTGAACGTAGATGCCGTGATTGTCCATCAACCAGTCGCTGATAAATTTGCACTTGTGCGGATCGCCAACCATCACCGGAATGATATGGCTGGGATTGGGCAGATGCGGGATACCCATGCGGTCGAGCGCGCCGCGCACCTTTTCGACGCGTTCCTTTTGCGTGTCGCGTTCAACATTGCTTTCCTTGAGATGCTTGATGCTGGCGCAGGCGCCGGCGGCAACCGCTGGCGGGATGGCGGTGGTGAAGATAAAGCCGCTGGAGAAGGTGCGAATATAGTCGCAAAGATCTTTCGACGCGGCGATATAGCCGCCCATCACGCCAAACGCCTTGCCAAGCGTGCCTTCGATCACGGTGATCCGATCCATCAGCCCTTCACGTTCGGCGACGCCGCCGCCGCGCGGGCCATAGAGGCCAACCGCATGGACTTCATCGATATAGCTCATCGCATTATGTTTCTCGCACACGTCGAGAATTTCCGCGATCGGAGCGATGTCACCATCCATCGAATAGACGCTCTCGAACGCCACCAATTTCGCCTGGTCCGGATCAAGCTGGCTTAGCTTGCGGTCGAGATCCTCTGGAGAATTATGCTCGAAGACAATGCATTTCGCGCGGCTGTGTCTGATGCCTTCGATCATCGAGGCGTGATTGAGGGCGTCGGATAGCACAACGCAGTTTGGGATGCGGGATGCCAAGGTGCCCAGCGCTGCCCAGTTGGAAACATAGCCGGAGGTAAATATCAGCGCGTCTTGCTTATGATGAAGGTCAGCCAGTTCAGTCTCAAGCAGAACATGATGATGGTTGGTACCCGAAATATTGCGCGTCCCCCCTGCCCCGGCACCGCATTCGTCAATCACCCGGTGCATCGCCTCGGCGACCTTGGGATGTTGCCCCATGCCGAGATAATCGTTCGAGCACCAGACCGTTACTTCGGTTGTGCCGTCATCCACATAACGGGTCGCATGGGGATAGGAGCCAGCCTTGCGTTCAATTTCGGTAAAAACCCGGTAGCGTCCCTCTTCGCGGACCGCATCCAGTTCGCTGCCAAAAAAAGCTTCATAGTCCATTCCCAAACTCCCTCTTCAAATTTCTTTATGTTCTTTTGGTTCGTCCAAGGCCCACTGCCAAAGACGGGAATCGCGAAACGGTATCGCGAAGAAAAAATGTTCTAGGGCCGCGAGTAGCGACAGGCAGCAAAGCAGCCCGGCCTGGACCGTTTCATGGGGCGTATCAGCCTGCACCGCCATATAGGAAAAATACAGTGCTATGCCCAAAATTGCGGCGATTGACAGCGGCAAGGTCGGCCGCAAATGGCGTGGCCCGAAATAGCTTTTCAGATAATCAAGATGGGCGGGCAGCAACTCATCGCTCATATTGGGGACGCCTTGATAAATATTGAGCTTCGACGATAGCCGAAAAATTGCCAATAAAGCAAAGGTATAAGCGCCCGTCGCATTTGCTGTCACCGCTGCGAGGGACAAAAGCAGCCCAGCCGTCATGGCGATCGCGATTTCATGATGGATCAGCGCCATGGTCGCCATGGAAAAACGCTGCCAGCCTTTGGCGCCATCCGGACACGGATCGCGATGCGATCCTGCGACGGCACCGGTCAGAAAGCTGATCTCGTGCCAACTCCAGATCATCAAGCCTCCAAGAAACGAGACATAGACCGCCCAGACATCGGTCGAATGGCTGGTCAGTACCAACAGGGACAGGCCGCCAAAGGCACAAATACCGGCAATGATCAAAGCGCGGCCAAACGATTGCCGCAGCCTGTGATTGAGCATCGCAACCAGCCCGGTGCTTACGAACCAGAGAATTATCACCACGACAAAGGGCAACGCAATGGCGGCGATATTTACCATGCGGGTGAGAGTCTCACTTGTTGCGGTAGCGCGTTCGCTTTTGGTTTCATGAAATACATCTTGCCGAACAGCCAGCCCGCTTTTGCCATATATTTGGCTCGGCTAAACCTACTCATGATACCGCCGCGTGCTTTTGCCTCTTCGATGCCAACCGATGCGAGGCGCAGATCTTCCATCGCCTTGCGGAAACGTGGATCATCGGTATCCAGTTCAACCGGGAACACCTGCTTGCTGATTTCCGTGCAGATCGAGAAAACCTTGTAGCCATATTCCGCCGGATGAACGCCCAGCGCCTTGTGGAACACAGGCCGGTTGTGATCGCGGACGTACATGGTTGCGTAAACCGAGAACAGAAAGAAACGGATCCACAGTTTGTTCATGCCCTGCAGCAATTTCGGATCGGAGCGGAGCAGCAGCGCAAAGGCTTCGCCATGGCGGAACTCGTCGTTGCACCATTCCTCGAACCAGTCGAAAATCGGGTGGAATTTATTCTCCGGATGCTTCGCCAGTTCCCGGAAGATCGTAATGTAGCGCGCATAGCCGATTTTTTCGGAGAGATAGACCGCGTAGAAAATGAACTTGGGCTTGAAGAATGTATATTTCTTGGTCTTGGTCAGAAAGCTGAGGTCAACGCCGATACCCGAGCCTTTGAGCGTTTCGTTAATAAACCCTGCGTGGCGGCTTTCATCACGCGCCAGCAGCTTGAACAGGCGCTTCACATCGGCATTTTTCGTCCGCTTGGCGATTTCGGCATAGAGGATACAGCCGGAAAATTCGGAGGTCAGGGAGCTGGCAAGAAAATCGATAAACTCTTTCTGCAATTCGGGTTCCAGACCTTCGATCACGCCATCAAATTTATCGGTTTTCTTGAAATGCTGTTTGTTCGGATCGCCTTCCATTTCATCCATCAAATCTTCCCACTCGCCGCGCACAGAAGACACATTGATCTTGTCCATCGCTTCAAAGTCGGTGGTATAGAAACGCGGCGCCAGGACGGTATCCTGGGTTGCGATCGCCATCGTGTCCGACACATCCAGCATTGAGGCCTTACGTTTGACCGTTGCGGATCCTGCGTCGGAAATTTTGCTGTGGGCGTTCATTAGAGCCTCCCTGGGGTAAAGCTGACTTCGTAGAGCTCGGCCATTTCAAAATAGCCTGAGATTTTCGTCCATGCCCGGCGGAGATGTCCGGCCCGTTGGACGGTGGCGGTGCGATCAAAACAGACCTTCTCTCCAAACGACACCATGATCGGTTCGCCGTGAACCTGCACTCTGTCGCCGGGATAGATATGCAGGTTGCCTGCCAACTCCACATGAGCGTGAAAATGGTCCGGGCTTTGTTCGATTTCCACCCGGCAGCTGGTATCGAATGTTTTGGAAGAGAATAAGCCGGTCATGAACGAGAATCCTTCAACATTGCGGCAAAAGTCGCACTATGATCCGAGCCAAAGCCGTGAATTTCCGCTTCCTGCCCGGTCTGTGGATCGCTGAGCGACAAAGCGCCATTTTCCCACAATGTGAGTTTGAATGGCGGCTCGGAACCAATATGGGCGGCGGCGCGAACCTTCGCCATGCGCCGCATTGTTGCACGGACTATGCCGGAGAGTCAGCCGCACCGCTGCCCAAGGTGGAGAAAGACGGTTTTTCCGTTAACACCTATAACTTGATCTCCGACAGTGGAACACAACTCCAATGCAGGGATGAATGGCTCAGGCCACATTGGACAGGAACGAATGAACGCAATACCGGCACCCATTTTTTTGGGGCGTGCGCCGAACAATATCCGCAAGAGTTTCCAGTCACCCCCTATCGTCAGGCGATGAAAAAGATTGAGCAGGCTTCGTCCGAAATAGCGGAGGACGTGAAAGCATTTACCCCGGTTTTGGTCCCGCGCACGACCGGCCCGCACAAGAAAATTGGCTTCACCGTTCTTTCGAGACAGGGCGCCATGTTCCTTGATCCGGACGAGCCGGACATCATGGCGGAGAACATCATCCACGAAAATGCCCATGTGAAGTTGCGCTACATGCAGTTGGTCGATCCCATTCTGGAGGATTTTTATGCACAGGATGAGGTGGAAAGATTTGCTGTCCCATGGCGTCCCGATCCGCGACCTTTGGCAGGAATATTGGAAGGAGCCTATGTCTTCTCCAATGTTCTTGATCACAGACGAAAGGCAGATGCTGCTCATGGAAGCGTAGAGGAACTGGAGAACGATATCGAAGGTGCGATAGAGATCTTGGCCAAGCACGGCAAATTTACGGGATCCGGACGGGTATTTTTGGATGAACTGGCGGATTGGCGTGGCCGCTAGCTGTGAATGGCAAAGATTCAATCGAACCTGATCAGTCTAAACGTCGATAGCTTTGGCCACTATCGCGAATTCAGCGCCACACAGCTAGTCACCAGCAATTATACGGCGCAGCGCGTCCCGCCATTCTGCTGCGCCAATTGCAGGAGATCGCGGTTATAGACATCCGGAAAATAGCGAACACCGCTATTTTCTGAATCCTCTGCCGTAAAATAGGCGATATAAACCGGGATCGGCTTGGCCAAAGACAGTTTTGTAGTTTCCCGGCTGGCCAATATAGCGTCGACCTGCTCTTCGGTCGCCGATCCCTCCAGCAAAGTCTTTGCCAGGTCGATTGCTCCGCCGACCCGGATACAGCCATGGCTGAAGGTTCGTACGGGTTCTGAAAACAGGTTTTTGTTGGGCGTGTCATGCAAATAGATGCTGTATGGATTTGGCATGACCAGTTTCATCTGGCCCAGAGCATTGCCGGGTCCGGGGCGCTGCCTGTACCGACCATTCTGAACGACATAACCTTTTCGCCTCGCCGTCGCCGGATGGTTGCGCACCAGCGATCCGATGCTCTCCGCGACGATGGATGTGGGAATTTCCCACCAGGGATTCAGGATAACGCCGCTTACCATGGCGTCAAAAATCGGCGTAGGCGACTTGGTCTTGCCAACGATGTTTGGCCATGTCCGGATTTTCTTGTCCTTTTCCCAGAGGGTCACCTCAAAACTGGCAGCGTTTACCAGCAGATATTTGTCTCCCATCACCAGCGGCATCCAGCGCCAGCGTTCCAGATTGACCGCCAGTGTGGCGCGTTTTTCATCATCGGTTTCCACTGCATAGGCTTCGCGCAGCGCCCGATATTGCGGATTGCGGGGCCGCAACGCGGCAAAATAGGCAGGAAGGTCGTCGTGAACCAATGCCTTTAGCAACAATTGCTGCGTATCAATATAGCGGTCATCGCTATCGATATGCCATTTCGATCTGGCCGAGGCGGGAGAACAACCCTCAAGATAGGCCATCATCAACTCGTTCGCAGCGGCTGTAGCGAGGCGCGAACGGCGATCGGGATCGGTCGCGGAATTGGGTTGGCTAAAATCCGTGATGTTGCAGCGTTCCAGACCCTCGGATGGACGAGCATCCACCAGTCGCTGCAATTGCGCTAATTGCGATTGGGTCCAGATCAGATAATTGTCCGCTTGATCTTCTGTCTGGGCGAAAACCGAGGTCGAAAGCAGCACTCCGCCCAAGATAGCTAATAATATTCTCATGCGTCCCCTCTCCAGGCTAAAGGCAGCTCCGACAATCAGTATTAATACTTAATCCCCGGTACAGGAAAAAACTGCTATCACTGAAGGATGAGAAGAAGAAATTTTCTTACCGTCGGCCTGCTGGGCATCACCGGGGCGGCTTATGGCTTCGGCTCCCGGTCGCTGGCGGCGAGCAGGGAGGTGA
>JAGXGT010000039.1 GCA_024636595.1 Sphingomonadales bacterium
CCCGAAAACGCGCTCAAGACCGGCCAGAAAGCAGAAATCGTCTACATGCTTTCAGACAGGCTTTCCCCTGCCCAAAGCATCGGCTAAGGCAGGATGATGCCGAAGCCGACCCGTTCTTCAAACCAGTATGATCTGGCTATCGCTGGTGGCGGTCTGGCCGGTGGACTGGTGGCGCTGGCGCTGACAAAATTGCGACCCGATCTGGATATTGCGCTGATTGAGGCAGAAGATCATTTTGGCGGCAATCATATCTGGTCCTTTTTCGAAAGCGATCTTGAACCGGAGCACCGCTGGTTGGTCGATCCGCTAATTTCGCGCCAGTGGGACAGCTATGACGTGCACTTCCCGAAATATAGCCGCAGCCTGAGCAACGGCTATTGCTCGATCGAGTCAGAAAATCTCGATCGGCTATTGCGCGAAAGGCTGCCCGAAAACGCGCTCAAGACCGGCCAGAAAGCAGAAATGGTCGAGCCCGGCTTGGTCACCATACAGAGCGGTGATCCGGTGGCGGCAGGTGCCGTGCTTGATGTGCGCGGCGGCGGCGATCTGTCGGCGCTGGAGTTTGGCTGGCAGAAATTCAGCGGTCAAATGCTGCGCCTGACGGCACCGCATGGCCTGGATCGACCGGTGATCATGGATGCGACGGTGGAGCAGATCGACGGCTATCGCTTCGTCTATTGTCTGCCGTTCAGCGAAACGGAAGTGTTTGTCGAGGACACTTATTATTCCGACGGGAAAAAGCTGGATGAGACGATAGCGCACGACCGGATCGCCGAATATGCCGCCTCGCAGGGGTGGGAGATCGCGGAAATATTGCGCGAAGAGGCCGGGCAGCTGCCGGTCATCTATGGCGGCGATTTCGAGGCTTTCTGGAAAGCCAACGAGGGCGTCGATGCGCGCGCCGGTGCGCGGGCGGCGCTGATCCAGCCGATCACCAGCTACTCGCTGCCGATGGCGGTCAAGACCGCAATCATGATTGCCGAAATGCCCGAAATCAACCAGAAGAAGCTCGATAAGATGCTGAGAAATCTGGCGACCAAACATTGGAAGAAGGGCAAATTTTACCGGATGTTATGCGCTTTCCTGTTTCTTGGTGCGGACCCGGACAAGCGCTACAAGACGCTGGAACATACCTATACCAAGGACGAGAAATTGCTCGCCCGTTTCTATGCTGGCAAATCGACCAAGATGGATCAGGCCACTTTGCTGACCGGCAAACCGCCCATTCCCATTTCCCGCGCTATCCCGCTTTTGTTGAAATATAGATGAGTAAAGCCAACCCATGAGCAAAACCCCAAAATCCCAGAATGAACTGTTCAAGAAAGCCGCTGTCATCGGCTCCGGCTTTGGTGGTCTGGCGCTTGCCATTCGGCTGCAATCCGCCGGTATCCAGACGACAATATTGGAGAGCCGCGACAAGCCGGGTGGCCGCGCTTATTATTGGGAAAAAGAGGGGTTTATCTTCGACGGCGGGCCGACCGTTATTACCGACCCTGATTGCCTGTCCCAGCTGTGGGAGCTGACCGGCCATGATATGGCGAAAGATATCGAGCTGATGCCGGTATCGCCTTTCTACCGGCTGAACTGGCCCGACGGCACGAACTTCGATTATGTCAATGATCCGGAAGAGCTTTACGCCAATATTGCGGCGATCGAGCCGGATGATGTCGAGGGCTACAAAAAATTCCTCGAATATAGCGGCGGGCTATACGAGGAGGGCTATGTCAAGCTCGGCACCAAAGCGTTTCTGGATTTCAAGTCGATGATCAAGGCGGCCCCTGCGCTGATGAAATATGAAGCCTATCGCTCGGTCTACTCCAAGGTTTCCAGCTTTGTGAAGAACGAGAAGCTGCGCGAATTCTTGTCCTTTCAGTCGCTTCTGGTAGGCGGCAATCCGATGAAAACCAGCGCCATTTATGGCTTGATCCACAAGCTCGAACGGCTGGGCGGGGTCTGGTTTGCCAAGGGCGGGACGAATATGCTGGTCACGGCGATGGTCAAGCATTTCGAACGGATCGGCGGGGTGATCCGGCTGAACGATCCAGTGACCAAGATTGATACGATCGGTGACCGGGCATCTGGTATCACCTGCAAGTCCGGCTGGAGCGAGAAATTTGACGCCGTCGCCTCGAACGCCGATGTCGTGCACAGCTATCGCGATCTGCTTGGTCACAAGCATCGCAGCAGCACGGTCAGCGAAAAGCTGCTGAAGAAGAAATATTCGCCCTCGCTGTTCGTCGTCCATTTTGGCCTGAAGGGCAGCTGGCCGGGCATTCCGCACCATATGATCCTGTTCGGGCCGCGCTACAAAGGGCTGCTCGAGGATATTTATGACAATGGCGTGCTGCCCAGCGATTTCTCGCTCTATCTGCACCATCCGACGGTGACCGATCCGGAAATGGCACCCGAAGGTCACAGTACCTTCTACGTTCTGGCGCCGGTGCCGCATCAGGGCAAGTTGCCGATTGACTGGGAAGAAATGGGGCCGATTTACGAGAAGCGGATTCTGGATGAAATCGGCCATCGCCTGATCCCCGACATTCATGACCGGATTATCACCAGTTTTCACTATACGCCGCAGGATTTTGGCAGCGATCTCAACGCCCATCTTGGCAGCGCGTTCAGCCTGGAGCCGCTACTCACGCAAAGCGCCTGGTTCCGGGTGCACAACCGCGATGATGTCATCGACAATCTCTATTTTGTCGGCGCTGGCACGCATCCTGGGGCGGGAATTCCGGGGGTTGTGGGCAGCGCCAAGGCAACCGCTGAATTGATGCTGGAAGACCTTGGATAGGCTCGATGAACCGCAATAATCTCGTTCTTCACGCCAAAGCCAGCATCGAACGCGGGTCCAAGTCCTTTGCCCGCGCCTCGAAGCTATTCTCCCGACAAACGCGGGAACGGGCCTGGCTGCTCTACTACTGGTGCCGCGCCTGCGATGATCTTGCCGATGGGCAGGATCATGGGCAAGGCATGTCCGAGATTGCCAATCCGGAAAAAACCATCGCTGCGATGCGGATGATGACGGCGCGGTCGCATGGCGGCGAGCAGACCGGCAATCCGCCTTTTGACGCCTATGGTGTGGTCGCGCAGGAGTGCGGCATTCCGAAAAAGCTGGCGGATGACATGATCGACGGTTTTGCGCTCGATGCGCGCGGATGGCGGCCAGAGACGGAAGATGATCTGCTGCAATATTGCTATCATGTCGCTGGCGCTGTCGGCTGCATGATGGCAATCGTGATGGGGGTTTCCGCCCGCGATCATGAGGTACTGGACCGCGCCTGTGATCTGGGACTGGCGTTTCAACTCGCCAATATCGCCCGCGACGTGGCCGAGGATGCCGAGGCCGGGCGCTGCTATCTGCCACGTGATTGGCTGGCGGCAGCCGATATAGATCCCGAGAGGATCATGGCACCCGAGCGGAGGGATGCGCTGATCGCGCTCATCAACCAGCTCTGCGATATGGCGGGAGAATATGAAGCGTCGGCGCGCGTCGGGGCAGCAAGCCTGCCGTTCCGGTCGCGCTGGGCGGTCCTGGCAGCGGCCGGTATCTATGGCGACATCGCACGGGAGATCAGAAGGAGCGACGGCGCTTCGCTTGATCGACGGATATTCACCAGCAAGGGCCAAAAGCTGGGCTGGATCGTGAAAGCCTTTGGGCAAGCGCTGCTGAACTCCACCCGGCACGACCGTCAGGGATTGTGGACCAGAGCCCGCGCAGTTTAGGCGCTTAGTGGCTCGCCCCGTGGTCGGTGACATATTTGCCAATCCGCTCGACGGCCTCATGATATAGATTTTGCGAACAGCATAATACGCCGAGCGCCTTGCCGTGCGTCCCGTTGTAGACCAGTGTTTCCCCCAGTGCATTGGTGACACTGGCCCCGGCTTCGGCGGCAATCACATGCGCAGCGGCAATATCCCATTCATGGCCCCAGCGCGTCGAAGCCACCACATCGGCGCGGTCGTCGGCTACCATTGCCATTCTGAGGGCGATGCTGTTCGGTTTTGGCACCGCGGCAAGCTTCATTTCCGGCGGCAGGCTTTCGGCGGGGATGCGGCAGCCTTCATATTGAGAGCGCCGGGTGGCGACGATTGCCCGACCATTGACCTCGGTGTGGCTTCCCGCCTTTGCAATCCAGGTTTCCTTCATGGCCGGGGCGTCGAGTACTCCGAATATCGGCGCGTCATTTTGCACCAAAGCGATGGAGACACACCAGCCGGTCTTGCCGGCGACATAATCCTTGGTGCCGTCAATCGGGTCGACCACCCAGGTCAGTTCGTCACCGGCACCGCTGTGATCGATATGCGTTTCTTCGGACAGCCAGCCAGCGGAGGGAACCAGCTTCTCGAGTTCGCTGCGCAAAAAACGGTCGACCGCCAGATCGGCATCGCTGACGATCTGTCCGGGCGATTTTTCCCAGATATTAGCTTCTTTCTTGCCCAGAGCCCAGTGGCGCATGGCCAACGCTCCGCCTGCTCGTGCAATCGCGACAACCCGGTCAAAATCGATTTCCGTCAAGTGGTTCTCCGTCAGCCCCGAGCCTAGCAAAGGGCGCTTATGGTCCGATAGACGTGGTTCAACAGGCTCACCACTAACGGATTAGTCAACCGCCAGCCACCGTCATGCTGTCGGTGCGCAGGGTCGGCACATTGATGCTGTAGCGATATTCCAGATCATCGGCTGCGATCAGGCTCTTGAACATGTCTTTCAAATTGCCGGCAATGGTGATTTCCGAAACCGGCGGCCCGATCTCGCCATCGGTGATCAGGAAGCCGCCTGCGCCACGGCTATAATCGCCGGTGACCGGATTGACGCCCATGCCGATCAACTCGGTGATATAGACGCCATGTTTGATATCCTTAATCAATTCGGCCTGGCTGATCGAGCCGTTGCCCAGATGCAGGTTGGTGACGCTTACAGCGGGAGCGCCGCCGACGCCGCGCGAGGCATGGCCGGTCGGCTGCAGGCCGAGCTGGCGAGCCGAAGCGCTTGCCATGATCCACTGGGTCAGCCGGCCATTGTCGATCAATTTGGTTTTGGCGGTTGGCAAACCTTCACCGTCAAACGCCTTGGACCGGAGACCCCGCTTGCGATGCGG
Organism: Sphingomonadales bacterium; assembly: GCA_024636595.1. Lineage (GTDB taxonomy): Bacteria > Pseudomonadota > Alphaproteobacteria > Sphingomonadales > Sphingomonadaceae > Parasphingorhabdus. The sequence goes on from JAGXGT010000039.1 coordinate 5,100, forward strand.
ACAGTCGATGATGGTCAGGGCGCTGTCAAACACCTGGGTATCGAGCGCGTCGAGCAGGAAGCTGGTTTTGCGGGCGATGGCGCTGCCCGAGATCGCGCCGATGAAATGCCCGAGCAGGCTGTTGCCGACGCGGGGATCGAATACGACGGGCATAGCGCCGGATTTAAAATTCACCGGGTTGAGTCTCGACGCGGCTCGCTCTCCGGCTTCGCGACCAATTTTCTCCGGCGATTGCATGTCTTCCAGAAAGCGTACGCTGTCATAGGCATAGTCGCGTTCCATGCCGTCGCCGGCACCGGCAATAACGCTCGCTGACAGGCTATAGCCGCTAGTGGAATAGGAACCGGAGAAACCATGGCTCGTCGCCACGGCAACGATGCTGCGACCCGCGCTGGCGCCGCCACCTTCACTATTGGTGACACCTGCAACCGACCGCGCTGCATCCTCGGCCTTTAGCGCGAGCTCGCGCAACAGCTCGGGTTCGGGGTTTTGTCCGTCATCGCCTTCGATCGCATGAGGCTCTGTTTTCAGCAGCAATTCTTCCGGCGCGAGGCCGGCATATTGGTCTTCGGGTGCCTCTTTCGCCATGTCGAGAGCGCGTCCGACCAAAGCGGACAATATGACCGGGTCCATATCGGAGGAGGAAACGGTTGCCGATCGCTTGCCGACAAAAACGCGGAGGCCAATTTCTTCGCCTTCGGACCGTTCGACGTCTTCCAGATTGCCGAGGCGCATCTGCACCTGGGTTGATGCATCGCACACATAGATAGCATCGGCGGCGTCGGCGCCGGCTTTTTTGGCTTGGGAAATGAGGGCGTCGGCGCGATCCTGCGCTTCGGAAGGTTTTAGCATGCGCTGGACATAGGTGCGACGCCCAGCAAGGTCAACGATCGGGTGCTAAATCGCGGAGAAACGATCGCAGTAATGCGGCGCCTGGATTTTAAACCATCGCTCCAATAGTCTTGATCAAACCGGCGAAGAGCAACGGTAGGCCGAGGGCCAAAAGCCATAGCATAACCTGATCGGTGCGGAACTTGGCGGCGATGCTTTGCTCGGACAAGCCGCTCTTGTTGATCGTCGCCCAGCGTTTTTCAAAATTGCGGCAGAAAGGAATGATCACTGCGACCAGCAGGATCAGACCGAAATAAGGGGCGATCGACATGCCCTTGGCCTCGATGAAGCCGAGTACGAAGAAAATTTGCATCAGGGTGTAAACCAGCAGCGCCGCCGCGCAATTGTTGCTCATTTTCTTGTCCCAGCGGACGCCAACATGCTGCACGCTTTGTCGTGCATGATCCTTGCTAACTGATTTGCGAGACGCTGTTGCGACCATTTCCATTCCCCTCAGAATATCATCTCCAACGATCGCCGGAAGTTTGCCCCCGCGCGATCTGTTGGAAACACTATAACCTATTTATCGCAAAAGCCAAATAGCCAGTTTTTCGGTACTTTATGTCGGAAACCTGCGCTTGCACTTGCGATATATTGCAATATGGGACAGAATCAGTTTTTAATCGCAATCCACGTTCGGGGCCCATCAACATGACCATCTCCCTTGCCGATCCGCTGGCCCTTCCCTGCGGAGCCACCCTCCCCAACCGGCTCGCCAAGGCCGCGATGACCGAAGGCATGGCGACCCCGGACGGTGTGCCCACGGCAGAACTGGAACGGCTATACGGCCTGTGGTCCGACGGCGGTGCCGGGATGTTGCTGAGCGGCAATATCCAGATTGATCGGGATCATCTGGAACGCCCGGGCAATGTGGTTATCGATCAGGAAGCGGATGCCGCGATGATGGCGGCGCTGAAGAGCTGGGCGCAAGCCGCGACCCGCAACGGCAACCATTTTTGGGCGCAGATCAGCCACGCCGGCAGACAGACACAAAGCAACGTCAACCCGCATCCCAAAGCGCCATCGGCGGTCAAATTGGGGTTGCCCGGGGGGCAGTTTGGTGAGCCGGTCGCCCTGACGGACGCCGAGATTGAAGAGCTGGTTGACGGCTTCGCGCTCGCGGCCAAGACCTGTCAGGAAGCTGGCTTTACCGGCGCGCAGATTCACGCCGCGCATGGCTATCTGCTGAGCAGTTTCCTCAGCCCCCGATCCAATCAGCGCAGCGACAAATATGGCGGCAGTCTCGAGAACCGTGCGCGCTTTCTGCTCTCTGTGGTTGCCAAGACCAGGGCTGCGGTTGGCCCCGATTTTCCGATTTCAGTCAAGCTCAACAGCGCCGATTTTCAAAAAGGCGGGTTCAATTTCGAAGACAGCCTGCAGGTGGTGCAGTGGCTGGAGGAGGCCAGCGTCGATCTGGTCGAAATATCGGGCGGCACTTATGAACAGCCGGCGCTGATGGGTGCCGACGGGATGGAAGAGAAAGAGGAGCAGAATGTTGCGCCATCGACCAAGGCGCGCGAGGCCTATTTCGTCGATTTTGCCAAGGCAATGCAGGACGCGGTCAAGATACCCTTGATGGTGACTGGCGGGTTTCGCACCCGCGCGGCAATGGAGTCCGCGCTGGCCAGCGGCGCCGCCGATCTGATCGGCCTCGGCCGTCCGATGTGCGTGATGACCGATGCGCCGCAGCAATTGCTGGAAGGACTGGAAGCATTGCCGCGCTATGAGGACCATCTCAGCCTGCTGTCCGGCTGGCTGGGCTTTCTGATGCGTTTTCAGATGGTCAAGGCGG
>JAGXGT010000040.1 GCA_024636595.1 Sphingomonadales bacterium
GCGTTGACCTTGTCCCGGTCGGCGCGCGCCGCGATTTTTTCGAGGCTGGCGACGCCTTCATCGGCCATCGCGGTGTCACTTTCCTCCTCGGCCATCTCGATAAATTCAAGCGCGTCGTCGCGCTCCTGCTTGATTTCCTTCGCTGCGCTGATCGATTCATCGAGACGTCGACGTTCGGTCATCACCGCTTGCGCGGCGGTCTGGTCGTCCCACAGGGTCGGATCCTCGACCCGGGCGTTCAGCTCGTCGAGGCGGCGCAGTGCGACATCCCAGTTGAGTGAGGTCCTGATCAGGTCGAGGGCAGCGTCGATCCGGTCGACAAAGGCTTGCGCGTCGGCACGCATGATAATCTCCAAAGCTAGTGGCAGCAGCGATTAGACGATATCGCCGGGAAGTAAAGTGGTGTGCCGGTTGGCTGGCGCGCGCCGACGCCGGGAAGCTGCTGCATCATTGATGTTTTCTATCGATCTGGCTACTATCTTGCGATTGGCTCGTCGAAAATTAAATATCTAGGGAATGTGTGGCGAGGAGTTCCGACCCAGGTATTTGAAAGGAAAAGCATGACATTTCTAAGGATTTCAGGCGCTGTATTGGCGGCGTTGGTGGCCACTGGCCCAGCGCTTGCAGAGCATCACAAGTCTTATGGCTATGGCGCTGATAATAGCCCGGAAAAATGGGGGCAGTTGGACGCAAAATATGCGCTGTGCGAGAGCGGTGACATGCAATCGCCGATTGATCTCGCCGGAGCAAATGCCATAGGCAAAGTCGCACTGTCGGTAAACTATCAGGCGGGACCGCTGACGGTTTCGAACAAGGGATTGACCATTCAGGCGGACTTTGCGCCCGGATCTGCGATGACCAGCGGCGGAACTACCTTTAATCTGATCCAGATACATTTTCACACACCGTCCGAACATGCGATCTCCGGCAAGCGCTATCCGCTGACCGGCCATTTTGTTCACGCGACCGAGGGCGGCAAACTGGGCGTGCTGGGCGTGATGTTTGAAGAGGGCGCTGCCAATCCGGAGCTCGCAAAAATTCTCGCCGCCGCGCCCACAGAGAAATCGGAACGCGCGACAATATCCGGCCAGATAATCGATCCGAACGGCATGCTGCCTGCGGATCGCGCGGTCTATCGCTATATGGGCTCGCTGACCACACCGCCATGCAGCGAAGGGGTCAACTGGCATGTTCTGAAAGAACCGATCACCGCGAGCGCGGACCAGATCGAGGCTTTTGAAGAGCTGATGGGTGACAGTGCGCGTCCGGTCCGGGCGCTCAACAACCGTCTTGTCGTCGCCCCAGAGTAACCGCTTTTCCTCTGATTTTCTGTCAGGCACCGGGTTTCTGTGGTAGATGCATTGGGTGATCAGGAGGCAAGAGGCATGACGATAAGCAATTTTACCGACAAGGACGTGCCCGACCAGAGCGGGCGCGTCTTTTTTGTGACCGGTGCCAACAGCGGGCTTGGCTATGAGACCGCGAAGGCGTTGGCCGGCAAGTGTGCCCGGGTGCTGATGGGGTGCCGCTCAGACGCCAAAGCAAAAGTAGCGATGGAGACGATCCGGGAAACCCATCCCGAAGCGGACCTGCGTTTCATCCCGCTTGATCTCGGCGATCTCCAGTCCATTCATGACGCCGCAAAGCTGGTCGAAACGGAGCCGCGTCTTGACGTTCTGGTCAACAATGCCGGCATCATGATGCCGCCCCGGGGAGAAACCGCCGATGGATTTGAATCGCAATTTGGGGTCAATCATCTGGGGACGTTTGCGTTCACCGGTTTGTTACTCGACAAACTGGCAAAAGGGCGGGAGCCGCGGGTGGTCATCACCTCGAGCATGGCGCATCGCAGCGGCCAGATCGATTTTGACGATATTAATGCCGAGAACAGCTATAGCCGCTGGGGCCGCTATGCGATGAGCAAGCTGGCCAATCTGCTGCACATGTATGAGCTCGACCGGCGCTTGCGGGCGGCCGGTTCGCCGATCATGGCGCTGGCCTGTCATCCCGGTGTCGCGGATACGGAATTGGCGCGAAATTTTCCCGGCTTCTTGGTTTCGTTGATCCGGCCCGTTTCCGGTCTGTTTATGAACAGCGCGGCGCAAGGCGCATGGCCAACGCTGGCCGCAGCGGCCGCAGCCGATGCTGAAAGTGGCCAGTATTTCGGACCCAGCCGCAATGGCGAGTGGGTCGGCCCCGCCCGGGAAGTGCAACCCCGTTCAAAAGCCAAAAAAATTAAACCGGCGAAACGGCTTTGGACGGTGTCGGAACAGATGACCGGGGTCAAATATACCGTGTGACCGCCGCAATATGGCTGATTTCGGTATTTCCTTTGCGTCCAGCGCGTTGTTGCGTTAGCTTTGCGGTGGGAGGACAGATTTGACCACTAGTTTTTGGGGGATATTGTTTGTTCGATGAAATGCTGGGTAACGGGGAGCATGTGCGCCCCGCTTATCAAGATTATAAAGACTGGCTCGATGGCGAGGATGTAAAACGGCTCCATCGCAAATCGGCCGAAGCGGAGGCGTTCTTCCGCAAAACGGGGATCACCTTCAATGTCTATGGCCAGGATGAAGCCGACGAACGGCTGATTCCGTTTGATGTTGTGCCGCGCGTGCTGTCGGCGCGTGAGTGGCGCAAGCTGTCAAAAGGCATCGAACAGCGGGTCCGGGCGATCAACGCTTTCCTCTATGATATCTATCATCGACAGGAAATCTTGCGAGCCGGCCGCGTGCCGATCGAACTGATCGCCAATAACGCAGCATTTCTGCCGCAGATGATCGGGGTCAACCCGCCCGGCGGCATTTACACCCATATTATCGGGACCGATATCGTCCGCACCGGTGATGAAGAATTTTACGTGCTGGAAGACAATGCCCGCACCCCGTCCGGTGTCAGCTACATGCTCGAAAATCGCGAGACCATGCTGCAGATGTTCCCGGAACTCTTCGCCAAGATTAAGGTTCAGGAAGTCAGCAACTATCCGGGGCAATTGCGCCGGTCACTCGCCGCTTGCGCACCTCAGAAATGTGAGGGCAAGCCGGTTGTCGCGGTGCTGACCCCGGGCATCCACAACAGCGCCTATTTTGAGCATAGCTTTCTTGCCGATCAGATGGGCGTGGAACTGGTCGAGGGCCATGACCTGAAGATTGTCGATGGCCGCGTCGCCATGCGGACCACCGAGGGCTATACCGCGATCGATGTTCTATACCGCCGGATCGACGATGATTATCTGGATCCACTGAATTTTGAACCGCATTCGATGCTGGGTGTGCCCGGCATATTTGATGTTTATCGATCGGGCGGTATCACCATCGCCAACGCGCCCGGAACCGGGATATCCGACGACAAGGCGCTGTACAGCTATATGCCTGACATCGTCGAATTCTACACCGGCGAGAAGCCGCTGCTCGAAAATGTGCCGACCTGGCGCTGCTCGGAGAAAGATGAACTGGCCTATGTGCTGGAACATCTGGAAGAACTGGTGGTCAAAGAGGTCCACGGATCGGGTGGTTATGGCATGCTGGTCGGACCGGCCGCGTCGAAGAAGGAAGTGGCCGCGTTTCGCGCCAAGCTGATCGATAACGCGAGCAACTATATCGCGCAGCCAACGCTGGCGCTGTCCACCGTGCCGATTTTCACGAAAAAGGGGTTGTCCCCGCGCCATGTCGATCTGCGGCCGTTTGTTCTGGTTTCGCCCGACGGCATCAGAATTACGCCGGGCGGGCTGACTCGGGTGGCGATGACCAAAGGATCGCTGGTTGTAAACAGCAGCCAGGGTGGAGGGACCAAAGATACATGGGTGCTCGAAGAATGAGGGGGCGTCTCTGATGCTGGGTAAAACAGCTGCAAGTCTATTCTGGATGTCACGTTATCTTGAGCGTGTGGAAAATAGCGCGCGTTTCATAGATGCGGGATTTCGGATTTCTCTGACGCGTTCTGCGTCAGCGAGCGACGAATGGTCATCGGTGCTTAAGTCATCCGGCGTGATCGATGCATATCGAAAGAAACACGACGATTTTGCATCCGCCAAGGTCATCGATTTTCTGCTGCGCGATCGCGACAACGCAAGCAGCGTCATGGCGGTCATGAAAAACGCGCGGGATAGCGCAAGGACCGCACGAACGGCGCTGACACGCGAGGTTTGGGAGGCGACCAACGAAAGCTGGATGACATTGAAAGCCGCCATGGCCAAGCCCGTAAAGGAGCAGGATTTGCCCGAAACGCTTGGCTTGATTCGTCAGCAGAGCGCGTTGGTCAGAGGCGCAACGCTCGGCACGATGTTACGCAACGACGGGTTCAATTTTTTGCGGCTTGGGAGTTTTGTGGAGCGGGCTGACAGTACCGCGCGCATCCTCGATGTTAAATATTATCTGCTGCTGCCGTCGGTCGCCCTGATCGGATCATCGGTGGATAATGTGCAATGGGAAACGATTTTGCGGTCGGTGTCGGCACATCGTTCTTTTCGCTTGCTCAACGGCACGGATATTAGCGCACAGGCCGTTGCCGATTATCTGATTCTCCACAAACAAATGCCACGGTCCTTGAGTTTTTGTTACGCCAAGATCAGCGACAATTTGAATTATCTCGATGAAAATTACGGTCGCAAAAGCCGCTCTGGTGAACTCGCGCACGAGATTTGCAATGATATTTTGAGCCGACCGATCGAAGCGATTTTTGAATCCGGCCTGCACGAATATATTTCCGATTTCATTGCCGCAAACAACCGTCTGGCCGCGCAAATCGAGATGGATTTCAATTTTCAGGACAGGATCGGATAGCCATGCTGTTGAAGATAAACCACGAAACCCGCTATGTGTATGACACGCCCGTGCAATATGGATTGCAGCAAGTTCGGCTGCGACCGAAAGAGCGGGTCGGTCAACAGGTCAAAAGCTGGAATATTGAAATCGAAGGCGGCAAGGTGGAACTGTCGTTCGAGGATCAGCATTGCAATCATGTCGACTTGATCAGCATCGATCAGGGCCGTACGGAAATATCGATCAAGTGCACCGGCGAAGTCGAAAATAGTGATGGTAGCGGGATCATGGGGACGCATAGTGGATCGGCGCCGCTCTGGTATTTCAAACAGGCAACAGATTTGACGAAACCGGGCCCGGAGACCAAAAAATTGATCGCGTCGCTCGGCGACGATTTTGAAAATGACGTCGCCAAGCTCCATCGCTTGTCAGCCGCAATCGTGGAAAAAGTTGTCTATAAGACCGGAGAAACCGACGCGGAAACCAACGCCGAGACCGCTCTCAAAACCGGGGCTGGGGTCTGTCAGGATCACAGTCATATTTTCTGCGCTGCCGCGCGCTCGTTGGGTTTTCCGACCCGTTATGTCTCGGGCTATCTGATGATGAGCGACCGGGTTGATCAGGATGCCACCCATGCCTGGGCGGAAGCGCATATCGTGGGGCTGGGCTGGGTCGGATTCGACGTTTCCAACGGCTATTCTCCGGATGAGCGCTATGTGCGCGTTGCAACCGGCCTTGATTATCGGGAAGCGTCGCCGATTTCGGGAATGCGATACGGTGCTGCAAACGAAGATATGATTGTCACGCTGCAGGTACAGCAGTAAGCACGCCCTAAAGCCAGTTCAGGAATTTAGAAATGACCTATTGCGTAGGCCTGCGGATGAAACGCGGCCTTGTGTTCATGTCGGATACGCGGACCAATGCCGGGGTGGACGATATCGCCCAGGTCAAGAAACTGACCAGCTGGGAAGTACCGGGCGACCGGGTAATCACCCTGCTGTCCGCAGGCAATCTCGCGACCACGCAGGCCGTCGTCAGCCTGCTGGACGAACGCGGCAAGCATCCCGATGACCGCAATCCGTCGATTTTGCAGGCACCATCGATGTTTCAGGTTGCCACCATCATAGGTGAAACCCTGCGCGAAGTGGTGAAAACCTATTCTCACGACGGTCAGGAAGCCAAATCTCCCTTCAGCGCGACATTGATTGTCGGCGGGCAGATTCATGGCAGCGATCCCAGGCTTTTCCTGATCTATCCGGCCGGCAATTTCATCGAAGCCAGCGATGACAGCCCGTTTTTCCAAAGCGGTGAAACCAAATATGGTCGTCCGATTCTGGTGCGCGCCTTCGATCCCGAAATGTCTTTCGAAAACGCCGTCAAGCTGCTGCTGGTTTCGTTCGATTCGACGATCCGGGCCAATCTGGCAGTGGATCTGCCGCTCGACATGCAGATTTACGAAGCGGACAGTTTCTCGAACACGCGCCAGCAGCGGATCGAAAAGGTTGATCCCTATTTCCAGACGATTTCGGAAGGATGGGGCGATGCACTCAGAAGCGCTTTTCAATCCCTGCCGGACTTCAGTTTTAAAGACTAGCCGAAGCGTCTTTTCCCCGCCAGCGCCCGATGGGCCATGGCCATCGTCGTCAGTTGCGCGTTGACCCGGATACAGCTCGGCATGACGCTGGCATCCGCGACATAGCAATTGGTGGTATTGTGGACACGCTGGTTGAGATCGACCACGCCCTTGTGCGGGTCAGCGTTGATCGCATTGCCACCGTGCGGATGCGAGCTTGAAAGAACCACATCATCGGGCTCTTCAATCGCTTGCTCGTAAAACGCGTCAATATCGGCATGGCTCATATCGCAGGTTAGCGTCTGACCGCGGAGCAGGGCAGGGTAAACCTCAATCGCACCGTTGAGAAAATGGACCTTGGTCATCGTCGCCAGCGCCCGGCGTAACAATTGCAGTTCTTCCTGGCCGATTTTCAGCTTGAGCTTGCCATTGTCCATATAGCCGAGGCGGTCGGCCGGGAACAGGACGCCAGCCGAGACAAGCCGATTGTAGTTTCTCATCCGCTCATAATGATCCTCGAACCAGCCCGGCACTAGCGTTGCCATGCTCATCGGCGGCTGGAAATGGCTTTCGATCAGAAAATCGCCGCGGTCGACGTAGGTCGCCATCTGATCCTCGTTCCAGACATTGACGTCCGTGCCCTCGGGCATCAAGGCGACCACCGGGCACGCAATGTTCAGCGAGATATTGCTACCGGATTGCAAGATACCGCTGTCATAGAGCAGGTTGCTGGACGCCAAAGCGCCTGCTGCCACGACCACGCCTTTGCGGGCACGAATGGTGCGCTTGCCACCGTCGCTCAGTTTGATTTTGACGGCGTGCGCAATCCTTTTTCCATTGGCACCTTCGTCCCACAGGATTTCGACCGCTTCGGCGCGATCCAATATCCGCGCCGGCTTGCTGCGGGCATCGCTGGTGGCATGGGTAAGAAAGCTCTCCGGCATCGCTTTTTTACGGCCATACGGGCAGCCCGTGTTGCAATAGCCACAATAGATGCATTCACTGTCCGAGGTTGTCGGACCATAGTTTTTCCGGAACCAGGCGGTGACGGCTTTCTTGTCCATGGGATCATCCGATTGTGCGGCATATTTGTTCCAGCCGTCGATCAGATGGGGACCATTATTGCGACCCACGATCCGGTCTATTTCCGAAACCTCCAGCGCTTGCTCGACCGCCTCATAGCTGCGCGTGAGATCCGTTTCGCTAATCGGAGCGCCCAATTTGGCCCAGATGTCGTAAACGTCTTCGGCGTCGGGATGGACAAGGTCCTTGTGCTTCATGCGCAGGCAGATACCATTGTTGATGACGGTGGACCCGCCCACGACCCGGCCC
>JAGXGT010000041.1 GCA_024636595.1 Sphingomonadales bacterium
CCTCGGCAGCGGTCTGGCGCGCATTCCGGCCGGATGGCTCGGCGACCAGTTCGAACTGCGCTGGACCCTGTTCGGATCCATCGCCCTCATGGCCATCGGCCTCTCGGGCTTCTGGCTGGGCCATGGCGTCATCCTGCTCTCGGCGATGGGTATGTTGTTTGGCGCCGGCTATGGCAGCCTGTTGGTGCTCGGCCCGGTGGTGGTCGGCAATTACTACGGCGAGCGCGCTTTCCCGATCATCAACTCGGTACTCGCGCCGGTCATGCTGCCATTTGCTGCCGCCGCACCAGCGGGGGCCGGCTATATTTTCGAGGCTACCGGCAGCTATGACATCGCCTTCGCTGCAGCGATCGCCTTGCTGGTAGCAGGGCTGATCGCCGCCTTTTTTATGAAACCACCGCTAGCGCCGGGCCAAGCCTAGACATTGCCATCGCTGGAGAGCAGCGCCGCGATCGGGCGGGTGCCCGGACGGCGCGCTAGGACGATCATCAATATGGTGGTGAATGGCACCGCCAATATGGCCCCTGGTATGCCCCAAAGGCTGCTCCAGATGGCCAACGAAACCAGCACCACCATCGGGCTGAGATTGACGGACTTGCTGAGCATCTTGGGCTCCACGACATTGCCGATAATCACCTGCGCCGTCGTCATCAGGCCGGTGGCAATCAGCGGGGTCGTCAGGTTGCCGAACTGGGCCACAGCGAAAAGCGCCGGGAAGGCAACGCCGACAAAAGAGCCGATATAGGGGATATAATTGAGCAGTCCGATGATGATCGCCCACAGGGCGGCATATTCCACGCCCAATATCCGCAATATCGCCCAGCAGACAACGCCGAGCATGATGTTGATCAGCGTCTTGGTCGCCAGATAGCTGCCGATATCATGATTGATCCGGGTGATCATGTTGAGCGTGTCGGTAGAAGCGCCATCGGAGCCAAAGGCCCGCCGCACCTTCTCCGGGAAGCCGGTGATCTCGCTGAGCAGGAACGAGGCGTACAAGATGGTAATGAAGATAAACCCGCCAAAGCTGGTCAGCGAGGACAGAGCACCTTGCGCCACCGCCGCAATATCGATCTCGGTAAAAAATCGGGTGGCGAATTCGCTGATCGCGTGCCCAATGGCTTCCGTTCCCCGATCAAATATCGCCCCCGGCGAACTCATCAGTTCGGAAATCTTCGGTCGGCTGGCCCCCTCTTCCACCGGGAGCGGAAACCAGGTCACGAACAGATTTTCCAGATTGCGCTGGTAGACGGGCAGCGACGGCACGAGGTTTTGCAGGCTGGCCACCAGCATGCGGGTCATCGCAAACAGCAAAGCCAGCACTCCCACCAGCGCCAGCGTAGCGCGCAACCAAAGCGGCGTTCGACCGAGCCCCGGTATCCGGGCCACCGTAGCGCTCGCGGCATAGAGAATCTGCAACAATATAATGGCAGTGACGATCGGCAAGATGATGTCCTGGCCGACGTAAAACAGCCAGCCGAGCATGATGGTGATGCCGATCGCATAAAATATAGTGCTGACACGTCCCTGGATCATCCGTTTGCGATAGCCGGATTTCAGAGGACTGTCATCACGATGATTATGTGCACAAGCGATATTGCAAAACATCCGGACAAGCATCTTGACGCCATGCGCCCTTCTCGGCCAATAGCCGCTATGGCCGACAACATATCTTCCCAGAATATCGACAATGACCACCGCGAGTTGAACCGCAGGGGCCTGCTGTTCGTGCTGTCTTCCCCTTCGGGCGCGGGCAAGTCAACGTTGGCGCGTATGCTGCTGGAGGCCGATGACGAGATCGCTATGTCGGTCTCTGTCACAACCCGCACAAAACGACCGGGTGAGGAACAGGGCAAGGATTATTATTTTGTCAGCGGTGACGAATTTGAAGAAATGGTCGCCGATCACAGCTTCCTGGAATATGCGACGGTGTTCGGCAATCGCTATGGAACCCCGGCAGCGCCGGTGAATCAAAGTCTCGAAGACGGACAGGATGTATTGTTCGACATCGACTGGCAGGGCACGCAGCAACTGTACCAGCGCGCCGGCCAGGATGTCGTGCGGGTGTTCATCCTGCCGCCGTCGCTGGACGAATTGCGCAAACGGCTGGAAAGCCGCAACACCGACGCACCCGCAATCATCGAGAGCCGGATGCAACGCGCGGCCAGCGAGATCAGCCACTGGGACGGCTATGACTATGTCCTGATCAACGACGATCTCGAAGCCTGCTTTGCCAAGGTGAAACAGATCCTGGCTACCGAACGGATGCGACGTTCGCGGCAAACTGGCCTGATCGGCTTTGTCCGGGATTTGATGGCCGAGTGATCAGCCCGCAGGCTGTGGCACCTGCTTGACGTAAAGCCCGTCAAAAACGGTGGTCCATGTCTTCCCGCCATCCTTCGATCCCTGCCAATGCTGGCGCACGCTGCCGTCCGCATTGGGCGTCCAGGTGATCCGGTTGATCGCCGATCCTTCCTGGTAATAAGGCGTATTGCGGTTGCTCAGGACCATTTCACCCCGCTCGTTCAGCCCGCCCTCGATGAACAGAGCACCGCCATCCGCGCCCATCCAGGTCTGGTGCCATTTTTTCCGGACGGCATCATAGAAACTCATGCTCATGCCGGTATAGCCGCCGCTGGTCGTGTAATCCTCGCGCAGGACGCAGCCTGCATGTTCGCGCGAAATTCGGTTCACCGCTGAGGGCTGATCCTGCCCAGCGGCGGTCACGTCCCAGGTGCCGATCCAGAAATCAAAGGCACGGTGATTATCGGTGGCGCAGGCCGGAGCGGGTTTGGCGGCAGAATTGGCCTCCGATTGCGCCTGAGCGGGCGCAGTCAAAGGGGATGGAACCAGAAGCGTTGCAATGGCAGCGCCCAATAGGGGGCGGGCGCGAGACCAGCTTTCCCGGGAACAGGAGCTTGCCCATGCGGTAGGCAATATCCCCGATTTCAGCCTTTTGCGAATCCGCATTCTGATACCATCCCCCATGATTGAGCTTCGATGCGGCCCAAGAGCTTGTCGCGCCCTTTCCGGATCTTTCCGCAGCTGTCTGCTTGATAGCCTATTCGTGCGCCGCTTTGCTGTTCATTCGACCAACGGCAATTGCCAATCGATCAAGGGGCAAGTTTTTGTGCGTTTTACGCTCGCCGGAACGTCGCTCTGCATCGCCAGGGCGGCTGGCAGGGAGAACAAGGCCATTCTCAATTACCGCAAGATCGTCAGCTTCCCGGTGCTGGGCTATCCATTGCTGGCCGCAATCATCTGGGGGGCGGTGGACATGACCTTCGCCTTTGCCTTCTCTGTCGGGCTGCTAGCCTATGTCGACGCCTTGAACCATCAGGGCACCGCAAAGGCATGTAACCGGAAATTTTTCTGCAACATGAAAAGTAAGCGGTCGCCGGATATGGTTGGGTTTTTTGAACGGTACAGGACAGCTTTTGGGCGAATTTCTGCCAAAAAATAATCGGCCGGGCGGCCGTGATCCCCATCACGCGCAACGCGATTTACGCTGCCCTATCTCTGTTACTCACCAAACGGCGATGCTTTGAGGATAGGCAATATTGTGTTACGATTCACAAAACCAGAAAATGGTCGCTATCGGAAACAATGGATTGGGGGCAGTCTATGAAGCGATTTTTGCACAGCAGCATCTTGAGAACGCCGGTCATGGCAATTGCGCTCGGTGCGGTTGGTTTGAGCGGGTGTACGTCCTTGCGGGGAGCTCCCGAACCCATATTCCCGGCAGATGCCGCGCTGAAAGTTCTCGAAGCCTATCCCGTTCCAGGCACGGTCACAAAATATAGAGAAGCGAAAACCGAGGCTGCGAAGCGAACCATTCGCGATGAATTTCTGTTTGCCTATCTGAACGCCATCGACGCGCAATATTACCGCTTTCGGTCCAGACTTGGGCAAGACAACCGGGAATTGTCGATAGGTTTTGATACCGCAGTACTAGGGTTCAGTGCTCTCGGAACAATCGCAAAAAGATCGGCGGACGAGCTTGCGGCTGTTTCCGGGGCATTCATCGGCACCCAATCTTCGATCGACAAGAACTTGTATTTTGATCAAACTGCAGCGGCATTGATCGCTGCGATGGATGCGGAACGCTACAAGGTCCGGACGGGTATCATCAGAAAAATTGGGACGGATGTTGCGTCTTATCCGATTACCTCTGCACTATCCGACATTACAGAATACCAAGCTGCTGGAACTATTGATCATGCGGTCACCATCATCACCGACGAAGCCGTAAAGGAACGCGTAGCCGCAAAATCCGAATATGATCAAAAAGTCCGCTTTGCCTGTACCCCGGAACAGGTCAGGCAATTGAGTGGCGGGAAAACGTCAAAGATCGGGGATTTCAATTTTGAAGTCGCCAGCGCCGCTCGAGCGGAGCTGGATTCTGGATCGAGCACTTTCGCTGCTCGCAATGCGCTGGAAACGCTAGCCAAATACTATGGCTTATCTCTTCCACAAGGAACCACAGCTATTCGTTCGGTACAAGATATTGATAGAGTAGACCTGTTAATCAACAATTCATTCGGATCAGCATTTTGTACGATGCAGGAAGTCGACGACCTGATTGCCAAACTCAAAGCGGAGCCTTCCTTCGCAATCCACAAGTCAAAACTACCCTAGATCCCAGACAGGAGGTAAAATCATGGCACTTTATGGTGAATTTAACGCAGATCTCAGCAAGGATGATTTGCAGGCAGCATTGGACAATTATGAAGGTCGAACCCGACTGATGATTGATATTTTGGCTATTTCGACGGGTAATGAGCAGATTACCCAAGTTGAGCAGAATATCCGGCAACGAGCCGAAAGACCGCCCATTTTGATTATAGTGGGAGAGGAGGAACCACCTGAGAATACCGAATTGGATTTCGCGGGGACCGCCTATATCGCCAACGAAAAAAAGATCGTCGCGATCTACAGGTAAAAACCGCATAATCGCGAAGTTCGATTGAAAGTGTAGGCTTCGAGGGCCAGCAACCTGTCAGTCAAGCGGCTTACCCCTCGCTACGATGGGAGTCTTGCTCTTGAAAAATCAGCAATCGTTACCCAAAGAAACTCGGCCAAAGGATAAGGACGGGAAGCCTAGCCCCCCGTCCCCGCTCAAATCATTTGTTTTTCATATCAAAGCCGGTGGTCGAAAGAAACTTCCAGCCTTTCCCATCCCGGACAAGTGTTTCTACGATCCCGGTCGCTTCGCGCTCCGGCTTGTCGGTGGCGCGCTGGGTCACCTGCAACGCTGTATAATTCACAACCGCGGTATTGCCGCTGATCGCGATGGCTAGTGGCGAGACTTCATATTGCAAAGTCTTGGACTGGCTGTTGTTGAAGCGATTCCACTTCTCCATCGATGCCTTATATTGCGGTGACGGCGTATCCGCCCCCCACGAGACGACATTGTCATCGACATAGGTTGAAGGCCACTTGCCGTTCTGCGCGACATCATCTACCCACGACTGCTCGACCACTTTCCATACTGCGGTCTGTTCTGTGGACCATGTCGGTGCTTGGGCGATCGCTGCCTGGCTTGCCCCAAAACCGAGCGCCAAGACTGCGGATGCCACCAATATTCTGTTCGTCATATCAACTTCCCTATGGGCCGGGATAGTGTGAAAAACCGCAAATCGCCGTTCCGCCCACTACTCAGCCCGTTCCTGTTGCGCGACCCGGACGGAGTGAAGCAGCTTTTGGGCCAATGCGCAAATTGTCATTGAAAACAGAACAAACATTGAACATATAACCCAGATCACCCTGTTCTTTTGGCCCGCTGGACTCTCTCCGGCATCTTCTGCAAAGCACCCGCATGAGTCTGACCCACATCAAAGTAAAAGGCGCCCGGGAGCATAATCTCAAGGGCGTGGATATCGAGTTGCCGCGCGAGAAACTGATCGTGATCACCGGCCTGTCGGGTTCCGGCAAATCCTCGCTCGCGTTTGACACGATCTATGCCGAGGGGCAGCGGCGCTATGTCGAGAGCCTGTCCGCCTATGCGCGGCAGTTTCTCGAGATGATGCAGAAGCCCGATGTCGAGCATATCGAGGGCCTGTCGCCAGCAATCTCGATCGAACAGAAAACCACCTCGCGCAATCCGCGCTCGACCGTCGCGACGGTGACCGAGATTTACGATTATATGCGCCTGCTCTGGGCGCGGACCGGCATCCCTTATTCACCCGCGACCGGCCTGCCGATCACCGCGCAGACGGTGTCGCAGATGGTCGACCGGGTGATGACCCTGCCCGAGAAAACCCGCTTCTTCCTGCTCGCGCCGGTGGTGCGCGGGCGCAAGGGCGAATATCGCAAGGAATTGCTCGAGTGGCAGAAGGCGGGCTTCACCCGGGTCCGGGTCGATGGCGAATTTTACGATATCGAGGAAACACCGAAGCTCGACAAGAAGGTCAAGCATGACATCGAGGTAGTGGTCGACCGGCTGGTAGTGCGCGAAGGCATGGAACAGCGGCTCGCCGACAGTTTCGAGACCGCGCTGCGGCTGGCCGATGGGCTGGCTTTTGTGGATCTCGCTGATGGCACGGTGGAAGAGGCTTTAGCGCTTGCTGATCGTACTTCGACAAGCTCAGCACGAACGGCGGGTGATGGCGTCGCCGAAGCCCAAACCCCGTTCGTGTCGAGCGCAGTCGAGACACGCCTCTCGACGTCGCTCGAGGCGAACGGAAAAAATTCGGACACCCCTCAGGGCAAGATGAAAGGCACCGGCCTTCCCGACAACCGGATCGTCTTTTCCGAACGTTTTGCCTGCCCGGTCAGCGGCTTCACCATCGAGGAAATCGCCCCGCGGCTGTTCTCGTTCAACGCCCCGCAAGGTGCCTGCCCGTCCTGCGACGGTCTCGGCGAGAAACTGCATTTCGACACCCAGCTGATCGTGCCCAATCCGGCGCTCAGCATCAAGAAGGGCGCAGTCGTACCCTGGGCCAAATCCAATCCGCCCTCGCCTTATTACATGCAGGTGCTGGGATCGCTTGCGCGCCAGTTCGAATTTGATCTCGACACGCCATGGAACGAGCTCAGCGAGCATCATCAGGATATCATCCTCAACGGCACCCAGGGCCTGCCGGTAACCCTGCGGTTCCAGGACGGCCGCAAATCCTATGAGGTGAAGAAGCCGTTTGAAGGCGTCGTCGGCAATCTCAAGCGCCGGATGCTGCAGACCGAGAGCGCGTGGATGCAGGAAGAGCTGGCCAAATTCCAGGCAGCAGCCCCCTGCGAAACCTGCCACGGCGCACGGCTCAAGGCCGAAGCGCTGGCAGTCAAAATCGCCGGCGAAGATATTTCAATCTCAACCCGGCGCAGCGTCGGCGATGCATTGGTGTTTTTCGAAGCGCTCGGGGCGAAACTCAACAAGACGCAGAGCCAGATTGCCGAACCGATCCTCAAGGAGATTATCGAACGGCTTGGATTCCTCAACAATGTCGGGCTGGATTATCTCAATCTCGACCGGACCAGCGGTACCTTGTCCGGCGGCGAGAGCCAGCGCATCCGCCTCGCCAGCCAGATCGGGTCGGGCCTGAGCGGCGTGCTCTATGTCCTCGACGAGCCGAGCATCGGCCTGCACCAGCGCGACAATGACCGCTTGCTGACCACGCTCAAGCGCCTGCGCGATCTCGGCAATACGGTGATCGTGGTCGAGCATGACGAGGACGCCATCCGCACCGCCGACTGGGTCGTCGATATGGGGCCCGGCGCCGGCGTTCATGGCGGCGAGGTCGTGGCCGAGGGCACGCTCAAACAGATATTGAAATCGAAAAGATCGCTGACCGCCGCCTATCTCAACGGCACGCGGGAGATCGAGGTTCCAGCCAAACGCCGCAAGGGCAATGGCAAGAAGATAACCGTGCACGGCGCGAC
>JAGXGT010000042.1 GCA_024636595.1 Sphingomonadales bacterium
AATCCGGACAAGCCGCGCGCAAAAAAAGTCTGCTCGCCAGAGTCACCGGAAAATAATCTCGGGATTCACGCCATTTGCCGAAAAGGCATTGACATTACTGTCAATAACGCCAGATTGAACAAGTTTTGAAACGCAACCGATTGCAACAACGAGCAACGGCAGGAGAGACTTATGGCATCCGTTCCGCAAATTGACCTTGATAATCTGACCACTTCCCCGACCGCCGATGAGGCGCTGGAAGGTTGGTACAAGCGCAACCCTCCGGTCGCGGATAAAGAGGCAAATCCTTGGGATGTCAGCCGGGCCGAACTCTACAGCAAGGATCTCTGGCGCAAGCCGTTTGCGGAAATGCGCGCGACGGCACCGATCAACAAGGTCGAAGGCGGTGTCCACGGCGATTACTGGAACGTCACGACCTACAAGCCTATTCAGCACGTTGAGGCTCTCCCCGATATATACTCGTCCGATGTTTCGCATGGCGGCATCACGATCGCCGAGCCCGATTTCGATGACTCCGATTTCCAGCTGCCAATGTTCATCGCCATGGACCGGCCCAAACATACCGGCCAGCGGCGCACCGTGGCCCCGGCTTTCACCCCGACCGAGATGCAGCGGATGGAAAAGGAAATTCGTCAGCGCACCGCCGAGGTGCTTGATGGTCTGCCATGGGGCGAGAAATTTGACTGGGTCGACAAGGTTTCGATCGAACTGACCACTGGCATGCTCGCCATCCTTTTCGGTTTCCCTTGGGAAGACCGCAGGATGCTGACCTACTGGTCCGACTGGGCCGGTGATGTCGAGCTGTCGGTTGCAGAAGATCTCACTGCTCAGCGGCAACAGATATTGTATGAAATGGGCGCCTATTTCACCAAGCTCTGGAATGAACGTGTCAATGCCGAGCCAACCCCGGACCTGATCTCGATGATGATCCATTCGGAGCATATGCGCGACATGGATCCGATGGAATTCATGGGCAATCTGGTGCTGCTGATTGTTGGCGGCAATGACACCACCCGCAATACTATGTCAGGCGTCGCCTATGGTCTGGGGCAGTTTCCCGAAGAACGGGAGAAGCTGCAGAAAAACCCGGATCTGATTCCCAATGCGGTGCAGGAAATCATTCGCTGGCAAACGCCGCTCGCCCATATGCGGCGCACCGCGCTGGAAGACCATGACCTGTTCGGCAACCAGATCAAGAAGGGCGACAAGGTTGTGCTTTGGTATATCTCGGCCAACCGCGACGAAGAGGTTTTCCCGGAGGCCGACAAGATCAAGGTCGACCGCGAAAACGCCCGGCGTCATCTGGCGTTCGGCTATGGCATTCACCGCTGCGTCGGAGCCCGTCTCGCCGAGTTGCAAATCCGGATTTTGCTGGAAGAAATGCACAAGCGGCGGATGCAGGTCAATCCAACCGGCAAGCATCGCCGCGTCCATGCCTGCTTCGTCCACGGCTTCCGCGAGCTGGAAGTCGAACTCTCGAAATATTGATCAGTTTCCGTTCAGGCTTACATCTGTAACCTAAATGCTTCCTGATTCGAATGATTCAGGGAAAATGAAAAGGATTGCAGATGAAATCGCTTGATCGGCGCACGGTTATATCCGGAACTCTGGCCGCTGCCGGAGCCGTCGGGGTTGTCGGCCTGTCGGGCAAGTTTCTTGATGCGAACGCCCGGGCCGACGGGAAATTCGCGATTCAGCGTTCGCCGGAAGAATGGAAGAGCCGCCTCGGCGCGGCCCGCTATCGGATATTGCGCCTGGAAGGCACAGAGCGCGCCTATTCCAGCCCGCTGAATGACGAAAAACGCAAAGGCGTTTATGCTTGCGCCGGGTGCAATCTTGGCCTGTACAAATCGGCGCAAAAATATGATAGCGGCACCGGCTGGCCGAGCTTTTGGGCACCGATCGCCAAAGACCGGATTGGCACGACCAAAGATTATAAGATAGGCTATCCGCGCACCGAAGTTCACTGCGCGCGCTGCGGCGGGCACCAGGGTCATATATTCAACGACGGCCCAAAACCCACCGGCGAGCGGCACTGCATCAACGGTCTCGCGCTAAAATTTATCCCCGCCTGATCCGCGGATCAGCTTTCCGGCGCGTCCACCTGCTGCCAGAATTCCAGCTTGATTCCGTCGCAATCGAGAATCCAGGCAAATTTGCCATATCCCTCGTCGATCTTCCCCAATATCTCTAGACCCTTTTCTTCAAGCTGTTCCACATAGGCGTCCAGATCATCAACCCGCAGATTGATCATGAACCGCGCCTTGCTGGGCGCCAGATAGTCAGTATCTTCCGCAAAATGACTGATCAGACTATAGGGCTTTTCGCCTTTTTCTTCCGACCAATTGAGCATCGGACCATATTCTCCGTCCAGCTCCAGATATTCCTTGTACCATTTGCGCGTTGCCGCTGGATCTTTCACTTTGTGAAAAACCCCTCCGAGTCCGGTGACCCTTGCCATTATAATCTCCACGGTTTTTATTTTTGACGCCCGAGGGGAAACTATTATATTTTACATCTCGTTTCGCAACCTTATTGGCACCACCCGCCATATAATAAGGCTGTTGTCCCGAATATGGACAGATTGCAGCCAGTCCGGTTTCTGGCCGCTAACCAGCTGGCCCCAGAGACCTTCGGGATGTTTTTTCGCATAGATGGCGAGCTCCGGCTCCGCGTCACAGGCGACGATATAGCGAATATTGTGGGCGTCCAATAACCCGCGCGCCATATCTGGTGAGGAGGTGAAAATCCTGATCTGGTCCGCCATGGACTGGTTGTTGCGATGATGGCTAGTGGCGAGCACATTATGCGGGGTCAGCAGCAAGATCCGCGGCCCAAAATCAAACGGTGCCACAATGTTGGATCGCGGCAATGCATTAAGCCTGGCTAGCGAATCGTCGCTCTCACAGAGGGCCCCGCTCGGATTGGCTTCAGGCGCCGTCTCTTTTGCATCAACACTGTTATAAAGGGCGACGGCCAGTGGCCCTGGCATGATCAACACCACCACCGCTGCGGTGGCGAAGATGCGCGAAAGCGGACGCCGGATCGCGCGGGCGCGCACAAAGGCTCGATGCACCGCCCATGCCATGAATGGCAAAGCAAAGGCTGCCGCGACCGCCGTGGCCCGCTGAACGAACAATGACAGTACCAACGCCCAGAGAAAGGCATAGCCGAGGACCACTAATTTGCTGCGATCGATCTGGCCGGGCTGGACCCGTAGAATATATAACAAGCTCAACAGCCCCACGATGATCGATCCACCAAGCAAGGTGACCATGGTCTTCGGGTTCTGATACCAGATCGGTAGGCCTTCGAGAACATTGACCAGCCAATATTCACGAACAAGCGGATCCATCGTGTTGAACGCGCCGCCCAGACATTGCGGGGCTAAGCCCCAGAAGACCGACATAGCCGCCCCACCGGCAACCGCCAGACTGATGACCCGCAGCAGAATCTTCGCAGGCAGCCATTGGATCGCTGGCAGCAGGACAACGGCCCCCGCCGTGCAGGC
Source organism: Sphingomonadales bacterium (assembly GCA_024636595.1). Classification (GTDB taxonomy): domain Bacteria; phylum Pseudomonadota; class Alphaproteobacteria; order Sphingomonadales; family Sphingomonadaceae; genus Parasphingorhabdus. Next base: position 3,512 of record JAGXGT010000042.1, read on the forward strand.
CAGCAAATGCGCTGGCGACATGGCGTCACAATAATTACTGGCGGTGTCAAAACCCCCTTGGGTGGCGAAATAAAGGAGAAAACTGGAGACGAGAAAAGTCAGCAGGGTCCAGAACAGCCGGACGCCTTCTTCGGTCTGAAAAACCCAGCGCCAGACTAGCAGCACGACAAAGGCCGCAGATAGCGGCAATCCTTCGAGCGAGATCGACAGCCAGAGCGCCAGCGCCGCGCCCAGAGCGATCCCGCCTCGCCGCTTGTTGGGCCAGAATAGGGTCCATAGCGCGGTCAGCGCGAGGACGATCTGCCAGCCATGATGATCCACCCGCATTGGCCGGATTTGCGCAACGATCGGAACCGCGGTGGCCGTCAGAGCTGCCGCCAATATCGCGATATTGCGATCAAAAAGCGGCTCGGTGACTTTCACGACCAGCCACATGGCGATGCCCAGCGTGATCAGCGGCACGATGACCATCGCGGCCGTCTCTGCGGTGGCTGAACCGAGCAATGGTTTAAGCAGCAGAAACACCAGAGCTAACGGCAGCTCGATCCAGCGCGGCCAGTGCATCGGCTGGCTGTCCGGTTCGCCGATGCGATACTGCGTGGTGTCAAACCAGCTTTGCCCGCCGAGCCAGTCGTGCAGTTGCACCATGCGCAGCTGGTCGTCCGGGTCCCAGCCAAGGCCGGTCATGATCTGCCCGCGAGTGACCAGAATCAAAACCGCGCAGACCGCGAGCCAGATTAGCAATAATGGCAGGTTGCCGCGCAAGCGTTCCAAAATCTTACCCTTCGGGATGTGAGCCTTTGGCTTTCAGATAAAGCCATGGAACCCGCTCCGGGTCAAATTGTGAACGGTGATGGCGGTCGAAAAACGGTGGCATATGATCGCCGACCAGCAATATATCCGCTTCCGGAAAATCGCTCGCGGTAATTTCCTTGATCAGCGCCTTGTCGATATCGTCGAATATGGCAAACTGGCGGCAAATCATTGGATAGTCACGGGCCAGCTCGACCGATACCTTTTCGCAATTTTCGGTGTCGAGATTCTGCTGCGTCGGAACGGGTAAATGGGTGTTCAGAGTCAACCAATATTGAAAAGTCGGCTGGGTCGCGCGCTTCAGATTCTCGGCCAGCATCTTCGGCACCTGCCGGTCGCAGGCACCCGCGAAGACGCCGCCGCACCATTCTGCACCGCGCTTTTCCAGATCCACCGCGAATTCGCGCTTCTGGAAGCCAATCTTGGGATACCAGTCTTCCCGCTTGAAGAACGGCCCCTTGAAACTGTGCATCACCTGTGTCGCATAGCCCTTTTTGGCCAACTGCGCGGGCAGGCAATCCAACGTCTTTTGATCATCGGTGTTGAGCAATTCATAGTAATCGCCCCAGCGACCGCAAAGCTCGCGCATCTCGCCGGAGGTTGTGCTGTTATAGTATAGGGTCGTACCTTGGCTGACTTCATAGCGCGCCTTGACGGCACTATCGTTGTAATAAGCGAACAGCTTGTCGGACATCGCCTTGTTGCTTTTCGGGACGCCCAGAGATTCGACAATGATCAGCAGCAGATGGCGCTTACCATTGGCGCGGGCAGCAAAGCCCGACTTGCTGACCGCCGATTCAAACGCTGCGCCAATTGGAGCAGGCCGAAAATAATGGCCGCGCATGCTCTCGCCCACTGCCGCATCCGCGCCGACAAGTCCGAATATCAACGCCCCACTGAGCAGAATATGCGAAGGTTTCGAGAAATTCGTGTCGCGCTTCAGCAGGAACCAGCTGGCGATCAATATGCCAACAACGACTACCGCTGCGGCGATATACTCGATCGAGTTGCCGGGCTTGATCTCGGAAAAAAACTGCAGAGAATAAACCATCACAGCAGCAAAGGCGAGCCACTGCACCGCCCGCGGTATGCGTTTTACGACCAAGCCGACGAGACCCGCCAGCGCAATCGGAATGGTGCGCGGCGGGGCGCCGACCATCCACATCGCCATGAACGGAATATTGGCGAGCATAATCCAGACCAGAGCCCAGTTCATGAATTTCGTTAGGTCTGCACCGAAGCGATGCGCTTGTGTGGGCGTCTTCAGCGTCAAATCCATATAGCTCACCGGAACACCCCATATTTGCGGGCAAAGAATACGGCGAAGAAGCTGACGGCAACGGCGGCTGCCTTGGCCATAACGGGTAGGACGCCGGCACTGGTCAACCCACTGACCATAGAAACCGTGATCCCCAGACCGAGCACGGCAGTGCCAATGAAGCCTAACCGCTGCAAGTGCAAAGCCGCGCCATCGCGGGCCTTGCCTGGAAAAACAAAACTGGATGAAATCAGCCAGTGCACGACAATGCCTGCGCTATAGCCCGCTGCCGATGCCCACCCCGGATCGACCACCAAAGCGACCAAGACCATGAACAGGGCCACATCGAAGGCGAGACTGACAACGCTCGCCAGCAAATAGCGAGTAATGGAAAAACGGTTGAGGATAGCGAGAGGGCCGGGCAGATTTGCCGCCCAACCGCCAATGGTCGACCGTCTGTCTGCGCCGCTGCGTTCCATGAGATTTACGCCGCTTTCTTGGTTTTATCTTGGGCCGCTTCTTCAATCCGCTTCGGCACATCGCGCATGCTTTCGAGCGCGGCGGCGCGGTCTTCGCTAATTTCTTCCGCAATCACCCGCTGCGCACCTTCGTCACCGGCTTCGTGATACTCCGCGTCCTCGTTGACGTTCCAGACATTCCATTTGCGAGACCCGGCTTCGATATTCTCCACCGTCAGCATCGCCGTCATCATCGCGTGATCCTGATTATTATAGCGGTGCATGCCGTTGCGGCCGACCATGTGCAGCGTCGGGAAACGGCTCTCCAGATCGTCGCGCATGGTGGCGACATTGTCTTCGTAGCTGTCATCATAGACCGGATAGGCCTTTTCCTGACGGACAACCGCGCCGCCGACAACATCCTCGGCTTTGCACAGTCCGAGGATTGCCATTTCCTGCTTGGCCAGCTCGACCAGCTGCTCGTCGGACGACGACCAGAGGCCGTCATTTTCAAAGCAGAAATATTCCAGACCGACGCAGGCGATATTTTTATCGGGCACCATTTCCGGTGACCAGCTGCGGAAATTCTGCACCCGGCCAACCTGCACGCGATCATCGTGGATATAGATCCAGTTGTCCGGGAACAGATCATCCGACTTGATCATAAGCGCCACGGTCAGGAAATCGCGGTAGTTCAAATCCTGCGCTTCCGGCAGCGATTTTGGCAGCGGGTGAATACGGGTCGCCAGTTCGCGCATCGGCGCACTGGAAATCACATGTTTCGCAGTGACGATGGTTTCACCATCCGCGCTCGTCGCACTCATCCGCCAGTTGCCGGCGGCATCCTGCGCCAGTTGTTTGAGCCGATGCCCCATAAGCACCTGATTGCCCTTGGCTTCGACATGCGCCTTGGCAGCATCCCACATCATGCCCGGACCGAGGCGGGGATAGCGAAAGGTTTCGAGCAGGGTTTTGACTTCCTGCCCGTCATTGGGCTTCTTGTTGAGGCCGAGCGAGCGCTTCAGACCGTCGGTGACCGCGTTCCACAAGGACAGGCCCTTAATTCGCTGCGCCGCCCAGTCCGCGGACATTTCGTCGCACGGCATGCCCCATACCTTCTCGGTATAGGTTTTGAAGAAGATCGAATAGAGCTTGTAGCCAAACTGGTTGACCGTCCAGTCTTCAAAACTTTTCACATTCTTGTTCGGAAAGACCTTTGCCTTGCCATAGCTCAGCATGCACAGGGTCGAGCGCCAGATGCCCAGATTCCACAAGGCTTCAAAGGCGCGCAGCGGATAGCTGTAAAATTTGCCCTCATAATAGATCCGGCTCATCCGCGGGCGCTGGATGAAGTCGTCGGGCAGAATTTCATTCCACAGATCGACCACTTCCTGGCTTTTGGAAAAGAATCGATGCCCGCCAATATCAAAACGGAAGCCTTCATGTTCTACCGTGCGGCTGATCCCGCCGACATATTTCGGATCTTTTTCGATCACGGTGACCGAATAGCCCTTTTTCGACAGCAGATAGGCGGCGGTCAAACCGGCTGGTCCGGCGCCAATGATGGCGACGTCTACGGCATCTTCTGATGGTTTGGTTGGCGATGTCATTCAGTCTGGCCCCTGTCCATGGAGCGCCCTGCACGAGCGCGGTTCATGTTTCAGAAACAGGAGTGAACGAAATTGGTTAGCAGATGGTTAATAGAGGCCGGAAATTAGCCGCTTATCGGTCGCTGATCGGCGGAACCGGTTGCTGAGGTGCATCAATATCGCGCTCGTGCACCTCGATATGACCGCGCCCGACATGGCTTTTTCTGTAACCATAAGCAAAATACAGCAACAGCCCGATCCCGCCCCAGATCGGCAACACCATTTTCGCTTCAAAGGGCAAATTGTAGAACAACCCCAGACAGCCCGCAATTGCCAGCGGTGCGACGATCCAGACCAGCGGCGTCCGGAAAGGGCGATGGCGGCCCGGATCGGTGCGGCGCAGGATCAGCACCGCCAGCGCGACCATCAGAAAGGCGAACAATGTCCCCGAATTGGAAATATCCGCCAGCTGGCCGACGGGCAGAAACGCGGCAAAGACTGATACCGCGACACCGGTAATGGCGGTCACGATATGCGGCGTTTTCCATTTCGGGTGAATGGAAGCCAGTTTTTCGGGCAGCAGCCCGTCGCGTGCCATCACGAAGAAAATCCGGGTCTGGCCGAACAGCATGATCAGGATGACCGATGGCAGGGCGAGGAACGCGGCAATGCCAATCATATTGCCAAACACGGGATGGCCGATGGTTCGCAGCACAAAGGCCAGCGCCTCATGGCTGCACACCAAAGGCTCGCGGCCGGCCGACAGCAGGGCCTGACATTGCGCGGCAAATTCCGTGCTGCCGGGTGCCAGAGTGCTGCCGGCGGCATCGACAATCGGCTGCGCGCCGACCGTGCCAATCGCACCCGCCGCAACCAGCAGATAAAAGACGGTACAAATCGCGAGACTGCCGATCAGGCCGATCGGTACGTTGCGCTGTGGATTCTTGGTTTCCTCTGCCGCGGTCGACACCGCATCAAAGCCGACATAAGCAAAGAATATCGAGGCAGCTGCGCCAACCGCGCCAAAGCCGCGGCTTTCGCCAAACCAGCCATTGGGCAGGAACGGATCGAAATTCTGCCCCTGCATCATCGGCAGGGTGAGCACGATAAAAATGGTCAGGGCGGTGACCTTGATCGCCACCAGCACCGCATTGACCTTGGCGCTCTCGCTGGTGCCGATCATCAGCAGAAAGGTGACCAGCAGCGCAATGATCAGGGCCGGCAGGTTGATCAGCCCGCCCGGCGCATAGCTGCCAATGGTCAGCGCCCTCGGCAATTCTATCCCGGCGTTGGCCAGCAGCCCGACAAAATAGCCCGACCAGCCCACCGAAACCGCGCTTGCCGCCACCGCATATTCGAGGATCAGCGCCCAGCCGACCATCCACGCCAGCAGTTCGCCCATGACTGCATAGGTATAAGTATAAGCAGAGCCCGACACCGGCACCATCGAGGCCAGTTCGGAGTAACAGAGCGCCGCCACCGCGCAGACCAGCCCGGCGATCACGAAGCTCCACATCATCCCCGGCCCAGCCTTCTGCGCCGCTTCCGAGGTCAGCACAAAAATCCCGGTACCAATGACGGCGCCCACGCCCAGCAAGGTGAGCTGGATGGGGCCCAGAGTGCGGGTTAGCGCCTTTTTTTCTGCGGTGGCGAGGATAGCGTCGAGAGGCTTGATACGTCCGAACAGATTGAATGCCATAAAGCGATCCTATGCCGAAATTCTGAGCATGGATTACGCCGATTTTTGGGATGTGCAATAGCGATTCGTTGGCCCGTTCAAAGGTTGAAAAATCGGGCCATGAATAGAAGTCGGCGGCGGTAAAAAGACTTCCCCTGTTGCCATAAATGAAAAGGGTGCGCAGACTTACGAACTTGGTCGCTCGGCGAAGCAGGAAGAAGGTGCTCTACCAGTCTAGCAGCGATAAACCGAACGAGCGAGCCACAGCAAAGGCAGCACCAAACCAGATGGTGACAACGACAAACGCTGCCATTAGGCTGCGAGGCTTTGTAGCAAGTATTTCTGCCGATTTTCGATAATCGGCCATCAATGCAGCCGGTATCATATTAAGCACAATCGCGATTCCTATTGGCACAAGAATGAGATCATCAAGATAACCAATTATCGGGATGAAGTCCGGGATCAAATCGATTGGACTCAATGCATAGGCTGCTACAGTTGCCGCCAGAATTTTAGCCGCTACCGGCGTACGTCTATCTCGTGCTGCAACCCAGAGTGCCAGAATGTCAAGTTTGAGATTGCGTGCCCAAGTCTTGATCTTCACTTTGTAGATACCAGCACCTAATCAGTTTTTAGATCATCGGGCAACATCGGCTCGCTCAACAACCGCTCCATCGCCTTCCAGCGCCACACCGGTGCATCGCCCTGCGCTTCGATCCAGTCGCAAACCATTTCCATGCCCAGACCATAGTTGATCACATAGCTGCGATATTGCTCGGTGAAGTCGGTCATCTGCTCCGCCCGTTCGCGGGAGACCAGCTGATATTTCTCGGTAAGCACGACCGCCTCTTCCCGTGTAATCTCGCCATCAAGATAGCGCTGCGCAATCGTCATTCGCGCACCGCTAAGCGCCTGCTTGGCGATTTGCAGCGCCCAGTAGGCCGCCGCCGTGTCCGGATCGAGCCCCGCCAGCGGGTAGAGCACATCGCGTTCGTAATCCAGCCGATCCTGCCCGCTAAACGCCAGTTCGATGCCGTAGTTGGCAGATCCCTCGGCGATCAGCCTTTGCGGGCTGTAGAGCGGATAAATGGAAAATTCCTGCCAGCCGCGGCCCTTGGTAAGATTGCGCTCGAGCAGCATATTATAGACATGATGCCCGGGATAGCCCTCGTGGCAGCCCAGATCGACGGCGCGGCCGATGAAGATTGGCAGGTCGGTGTTGACCTGGATCAGGCTCTGGTAACCGCCCTGATAATAATTATAGCCGCTCCAGCTCTTGCCGGTGACAAATTCCAGCTTGAAATTCTCGCCCTCGGGCAGATCGAAATATTTTGCGGTCCGCGCCTTGCACTCGGCAATCGCGGTGTCGAACACCGCCTGCAACCGGTCCTCGGGGATGATATATCCCATTTCAAAAGCCGCCACCCGCTCACTGAGCGGCCCGTCGCCCGGAGCGATATTGTCGATCTCCTCAAGCACCGGATCAAAGTCTTCCAGCGGCCTGAGTTCCGGCGTCACCCCGAACAGCCCCTGGGCCTCTCTGGTAAAGAGGAAGGTCTCTCCCTGCACCATCGCATGTCGGGTGGCCGCCGCCTGCAGCTGGGCCGACAGGAATTTCTGCCGAGCGTTGACCAGCGGGTCATCGTTTTCCGGCAAGGCACCCAGCCGCTGCCGCAAATCGGCAATGGCATCGCCCAGTTGCCCTATATCGCGCGGCTTTGCTTTCGCCATCTCAGCCCATTCGGCCGGGCCATAATAAGCATCGACATAGCCTGCTTCCTGCTCGCCAAGTTCCAGCGTCAGCTTGACATAATCGGTGGCGATCGCAGTCAGTTCATTTGCAGCTTGTGAAACCGCCGTGTCGGCGATAACCGGCGGCGCCGTCGGTTCGGCTACCGATGCACAGGCAGAAATAGCGAGACCGGCAGCGGCAACCAGCCCGAGGCGCTTCACAGACCATCTTTCAGTTTTTGCGCTTCGCCGGTTGGCAAGGCATCCAGCAATTGTTCCGCATCCTCCTTGTCTAGCGATTTCACATGCTTGTCCTGCGGCGCGAAGCGCAAGATGCAGAAGCCGACGACCGCCGACAGCAAGGATCCGCCCAGCACGCCAATCTTGGCCTCCTCGATCAACAGCTCCTGACCAGGGAAGGCCAGTGCGCCGATGAACAGGCTCATCGTAAAGCCGATGCCGCAGAGCATGGCCACGCCATATACTTGCAGCCAGCTGGCCCCGCCGAGGCGCCCGGCAAAACCGGTTTTCACCGCGATCCAGACGCTGGCGAAAATGCCGATCTGCTTGCCGAAGAACAGGCCTGCGGCAATGC
>JAGXGT010000008.1 GCA_024636595.1 Sphingomonadales bacterium
CCAAAATACTGCTGCGCCACAAAGATCTTGACCCCGAGACCGATCAGAATCAGTCCGCCCAGAACCTCTGCCCATTTACCGATCCTCGCGCCAACCAGCGCGCCCAGATACACGCCGGGATAGGTCAGTAGCGAGGTCGTCAGCCCGATCATGGCGCAGGCCAGAACAATCGGCGCACCAAAGCTTGGCAAGGTTATACCAGCAACGGCGGCATCAATGCTGGTGGCGATCGCGACGACCAGCAGCGGCCACAATGACAATTCCTTCATGGCCTCTTCGGGGTCGCGATCCAGACCTTCCTTGATCATCCGCAGCCCGAGTCCGCTCAACAGCGCCAGCGCGATCCAGTGCGCCGCCGACGCCATCATCGCGGCAAAAGCAATCCCCAGCGCCCAGCCCAGCAAAGGCATGATCGCCTGCGCCAATCCGAAGGCAAGGCTCATTTTTAGCGCGGTGGCACGGTTCGGGCGACTGGAAGCACCCTGTGCAACGGCGGCAGCAAAAGCATCCATAGCCAGGCCAAGCGACAGCAAAAGCAGGGAGATCATGATCATGCTGGCCCATTGTAAGCTTTCGCCGGCAAACTCAACAGATTCATGATCTCAAAATATCCTGAACAGCCAACACCGAGCTGCATTGCGCGACCGGCGTTAATCCAAAAAAGAGATTTGCAGCGCATGGAAAAAACTGTCTGGAGACACCTCATGAAATTTGTTTTACTCGAATCGCACGGCGGCAACTACATGGTGGTTGTCGAAAACATCGCCTGGCTGCGCACCGACGCGGACGGTCAGACCAAAGTTGGCATGGTGGGGGGATTGCCGCTCCTGGTTTCCGGGACAATTGAAGAGACGGCGGCGACGATATTGGCGGGCTAGCTCTCTCCCATCGCCAAAATCGCAGCCCACTCACCCTCCGTCACCGGCGCCACCGAAAGCCGCGACTGTTTCAAAATCGCCAGACCCTCAAGCTTCGGATTCTGCTTCATCGCCTTCAGCGACACCGGCTTGTCCAGTTTGCGCACCGGCTTCACCTTGACCACCACCCAGCGGTCCGGGTCGGTTGTCACATCGGGGCTATGCTCTTCGCTCACCTCCATGATGCCAACCACGTCCAGCCCCTGGCGCGAGTGGTAGAAGAACACCTGATCGCCCTTTTTCATCGCTTTCATGTTGTTTGACGCCTGCGCATTTTTCACGCCGTCCCAGGTGCCTTCCCCCTCGGCGACCAGATCGTCCCAGCCGTAGACATCCGGCTCCGATTTCATCAGCCAATAGTGGGGCATTGCGAACTCCTGCGTTGTTTACGAGGTTCGTTTCTAACCGTTAGTGGTGAGCTTGTCGAACCACGCCTTTCCAACGAGAAGCGTCCTTCGACAAGCTCAGGACTAGCGGTCCGTCTCTCTCGCAACCGAAGAATTATCCCACTCCCGCATAAAAAAGGCCCCGCATTACTGCGAGGCCTTTCTTGTCAGTCAAATTCCAGATCTATTTCGGCATCAGCAGATTGTCGACAATATGCATCGTGCCATTGCTCGACGTCACATCCGCCTTGGTCACTGTTGCCTTGTTGCCGGCGCCATCTTCCAGAACGATCGCGTCGCCGTCCATCGTTGCCTTGATCACGCCGCCGCCGACAGTGGGGATGCTGGCGCTACCGCCGCCATCGGTGATCGCCTTGGCGATATCGGCAGACGTCATGGTGCCTTTCACCAGACCATATTCCGCGATGCTCGCCAGCTCTTCCTTGTTGTCAGCCGAAAGCAATTCGCTCAGCGCTTGCGTATCCAGCTTGTTGAACGCTTCGTTGGTGGCAACAAAGGCTGTGTACGGACCATTGTCCTGCATCTCGATGCCAACGCCGGACAGGCCGACCAGGATGCTCGCGGTGCTGAGGTCGGGATTGTCCTGCAGTATGGCGATCATATTGGTGGGCTGCGCTTCATCGGCAATACGCGCGTCGAGGATTTCCTGCTCCTCTTTGCTCAGTTCTTGCGAACAGGCCGGCAGCATCGCCAACAGGGTCGATGCGAGAATAAACTTGGGGGCGTTAAACATGAATTTCCTTTCCTGTGATCAATCCGTGCGCCGCATTTTGCGGTCGAACGATGATGAAATTCGCAGGTCCGGTTACTCCCGCCTGCGGGGGAAAGCAAACCCGCAATAGTGCCAGTAAAAAAGGGCTCCGCCAGTCGGCGAAGCCCTTTCCTATCCATCCTAGTTCGGGGGATGAAAACTAGCCAGGCATGATAACCGTATCGATCGCATGGATCACGCCATTCGATGCATCGACATCGGTCAGGATGACGGTCGATTTGCCGCCAGCAGCATCTTCGAGAATGACCGAATCACCATCAAGAGTCGCTTTCAGCGGAGCGCCCTGCACGGTGGTCAGGGTCGCGGTGCCGCCGCCATCGGTGATTGCCTTGACGACATCCGCCGCCATCAGTTTGCCGGCCACCACATGGTAGGTCAGCAAGGCGGTCAGATCGTCTTTCTTCTCGGGTGTCAGCAACGCGCTCAGCGTGTCGGGGTCGACCTTGTCAAAAGCGGCGTTGGTCGGTGCAAAAACGGTGAACGGCCCTTCGCCGGCCAGCGTCGCGCCCAGATCAGCAGCCGTCACAGCCGTTACCAGAGTGGAGAAGTCCGGATTGCCAACGGCGACATCGACAACCGTGCCAGGCGCAGCGGTTTCAGCCGAATCCATCATGGCATCGGTCGAGCCTTCATCGACTGCGGCCGAAGGAGCTTCGGACGAACAAGCCGCGAGTGCGAATACAGCAGCGGTTGTCAGTAAAATTTTGGGGGAAATACGCATGATAAGCCTTTCAAAATTATAAATGCATCCCTTCCAGCCACAGTAGCGACTGGTCCTCGGATATCATCAATATGGGCTATCGCGGGACGGGTTCAAACCTGTCCTTTGTGGCGTATCAGCTACTCTATTCCTTGCCGAGATGAACAAAATCCCGATCAAAGCTCTTCAAGTTCGCGCCGCCATCGACATAGATGGTCTGTCCGGTGATCGCTTCAGCGCGGGCCAGATACAAAACGGCATCGCCGATATCATCGGGGCCGGGAAGCCGGTCAAGTGGCATCATCTGGGTGATATTGGCAAGCTGGTCGTCACCATATTCCCCTGCCGTCAGGGTCAGCCCGGGGGCGACACCATTGACGCGGAGGGTGTCTGCGCAAGCCGTGGCCAATGACCGGACCGATCCGGCCAAAGCCTGTTTCGCAAGCGTGTAACTCAATTGGTCACGGTTGGGATTGCGGATGCGCTGATCCAATATATGAATGACGCAGGCCCTCTTGGCACCGGCTGCCCGGCGCTCTGATAGGCGCTGGTGGAGAGCAGTCGCCAACAGGATCGGGACCATGCTGTTGACCCGGTAATGCTCTTGCAGGTCTTTTTCGCCGATTGAGTCGGCATCATCCTGTCCGAAAACCGAAGCGCTGTTCACGATCAATTCGGGCGTCCGGCCAAAATGGCCCACCACCTGATCGATCAGCGTTTCGGCGGCTCCGTCAGCGGTAAAATCCTGTTGAAATCCAGACCATTCGGAGCCTGTTTCCTGCAATTTATCGGCCAGCGCTTGTTCCGGCATGACATCGCTATTGCCATGTAGAGCGAGCGCATAGCCTGATTCGGCCAATCGCGCCGCGATCACAGCACCGACCCGCTTCACGCCGCCGGTGACGAGCGCGAGCGGAGCCGTCATCGTCTGCCCCGGCTGAGCGTGATACCGATCTGCTCCCCTTTTTCAGAGATGAGCAGTTTGACGATCTTCACCGTGACCCGCAGCATATTCTTGTCCTGCAGAAACAGCGTCTCGATAATATGGTCCGCGACCGCTTCGATCAGCTTGAAATGAACGCCTTCGGGCAGCGCGGCGGTCGCGGCATGTTTCAAATCCATGTAATTTTTGGAGTGATCGAGCGGCGTGTCCGCTTCATAGCGTTCCTGAACCTTCAGCTCGGCCGCAATCGATATGCGCAAGGGCTGCGGCAAATGGGTTTCTTCGGAATAGATCCCGGTGAGCACGTCAACATCAAGATCGTTGACTTCCAATAGCAATGTATCTGTCATGGATGTTCTCTGACCATGTTGGGGTTAAATGGCAAGTCAGGCGGACCAGCGGGCAAAGATCGCGGTCGGCAACAGCAACCCGCGCGCCTCTTCCCGGACGGCCAGTTCACCGACTTCTATTGTTCCGCCGAGATGGGAAAGTTTTTCGGCGAGCAGCGCACCCAGCGCCAGCGCCGACATGCGCACGGCATAGACCGTCAGGAACAGGCAGCGGCTTTCACCATCGAGCAGCTTTCCGCAATTCTCGACCAGCCCGGCCAGATCTTCTTCCAGCCGCCAGACTTCCCCATCGGGTCCGCGGCCATATTTCGGCGGATCAAGCAAAATGGCGTCATAGCGCCGCTCACGCCGGACTTCTCGCGCGGCAAATTTGGCAGCATCGTCGATGATCCAGCGGATCGGCCGGTCGGTCATGCCCGACAGAGCGGCGTTATCGCGCGCAGCGGTAACCGATTTTTTCGACGCATCGACATGCACCAGGTTGGCCCCGGCTGCCGAAAGAGCCAATGTACCGACACCGGTATAGCCGAACAGATTCATCATCTGCGGCGATTCGAGATTCTCGAGGTTGCTCCGGAACCAGCGCCATACCGGATCCATGTCGGGGAAATATGCGAGATGGCGAAACGGCGTGCATTGGGCGGTAAAACGTACCTCTTCCCAGTCCATCTGCCAGCCCTCTTCCGGGACATGGTCCTGGAGATGCCAGCGCCCGCCGCCATCCTCGTCGGACGCGGGGATGAATTCGCCGTCCGATTGCCAGTCGTCGCTCGATGGTGCCCACATCGCCTGCGGCTCCGGGCGGATAAAATGGAAGGTGCCGTATCGCTCGAGCTTGCGGCCATGACCGGAATCGACCAGCGCATAGTCGCTGCGCGGATCACTGATCATCACTATCGGGCCCGGCAGGATATCAGCCATCGGACGGCGTGGCGTTGGACATGATAAATTCTTTCACCGAATCATAATCGCCCGGCAGCTTGGTGTATTTTTCCTCGCGGTCAAACAGATCGCCCACGCGGCGCGGCAAGGCCGGGCGCACGCCGGTTGCCCGCTCGACCGCGTCGGGAAATTTGGCCGGATGGGCGGTGGCTAATGTCACCACCGGCACTGATGGATCGAGATCGACATTCTGCGCTGCCGACAGACCAATCGCGCTATGCGGGTCGATGACATGGCCGGTCCTGTCCTGGGCCCAGCGCATCGCCAGCGCCATATCGTCCGGATCAACCCGGTGGCTCTTGAAAATCGCCGCTGCCGTTTCCCGCATGCCGGGCTCCAGCTGCATATTGAGGCTCTGTTCAAAGGCCGCCATGCGCTCAGCGGTCTTTGCACCATCACGGCCTTCCAGATCGAACAGCAAGCGTTCGAAATTGCTGCTGACCTGAATATCCATGGATGGCGCTGCGGTTGCCGTGACCGATCCGGTCGAATAGTCGCCCACACTGAGCGCCCGATGCAGGATGTCGTTCACATTGGTCGCGACGATCAGCCGCTCGATCGGCAGTCCCATTTTTGCGGCGACATAGCCGGCAAAAACATCGCCGAAATTGCCCGTCGGCACGGAAAAGGCGATCTTGCGATGCGGCCCGCCCAATTGGCTGGCGGCATAAAAATAATAGACAACCTGCGCCATCAGCCGCGCCCAGTTGATCGAGTTGACCGCCGAGATCGAGAAACGACTGGTCACTTCCTGATCGGCAAACATCCGCTTCACCATAGCCTGGGCATCATCGAAACTACCGTCGATGGCGATATTATAGACATTGGGCGCGCGCACCGTCGTCATCTGCCGCCGTTGGACATCGGAAATCCGGCCATCGGGATGGAGCATGAAGACATCGACCTTGTCCCGCCCCGCCAGCGCATCAATCGCCGCCGAGCCGGTGTCGCCAGAGGTCGCGCCGACCACCGTCAGATGCTTGTCCTGCCGGGCGAGGAACTTCTCGAACAACAAGCCAAGCAGTTGCAGGGCCACATCCTTGAACGCCAGCGTCGGTCCGTGGAACAGTTCCAGCAGCCATTGCCGCCCGTCGAGCTGAACCAGCGGCGTCACCGCGGCATGGGAGAAACGGCCATAAGCCTGCTCGCACAGCTCGCGCAGTTCCGTTTCATCGAGCGCATCGCCGACGAACGGCTGCATTACCCGCACGGCAACCTCGACATAGGAAAGACCAGCCATCGCGGCGATTTCCGCGCTACTGAAAGACGGGAAGGATTCCGGCACATAGAGTCCGCCGTCGCCAGCCAGGCCAGCGAGAGTCACTTGTTCAAAATTCAATGCGGGCGCTGTGCCTCTGGTCGAAATATAATCCATGATGGCGAGCCGTTAGGACAAGTTGCCGGATTGGGCAACGCCCTTGTTGCGGCCGCGCAGAGCGAGCAGAAAAATGACCAGCGCGATGCCGGCAAAGAGGAACCACTGGACCGCATAGGACAGATGGTTGTTGGGCACATCTTCGAGCGCGGGCGGCTGGCTTTTCTGCAGACCTGCGACCGGTTCGCTGGCGACCAGGCGGATGACATACTGGCTGTCCGGCGCGATGATGCCATCGACAATACCGCCGTCCCACTCCGGATCTTCCGGACGGTCCGACCAGCCGGCAACGACTTGCGCGCCCGGACCTTCTGCACCCGCGGTCCGGCACTGGGCGACATGCGCCCAGCCGGCTTGCCCGTCGGCGCTCCGACCGCTGGTCGAACGCCAGCCGACAACAGCCAGACAATTGACGCTCGATTTGCGGAAATAGGGCGCATTTGCTGCGTCTGGTACAGCGGGATAGGCGATCGCGGGCATATCCGAGGCGGCGGCATAGGTTTCCAGCAATCCGTTCTTCCACTCCGCCCGCTGCAATTGCCATATGCCGAGGCCAACCATGGTTGCGACAGCGGCCAGGACCAGAATGGTAACGAATATCGGCAGACGCTTGATCATGGTCCGTCGCCGCCGTCGATACTGCCTTCTTTCGCATCGTTGCGATGTTCCAGGATCAACAATATCGCTTTCGAAATTCTGAGCGAACCAACCACCGCAGCTACCGTTAGCGGCACCCAGAGCAATATATGCACCCATATCGGCGGATGGAAATTGGCCTCCACTGCCAGCGCCAGCCCAAGAACGACCGCGCCAACGATCAATGTCAGAAAGGCGGCCGGTCCATCGCCGACGTTATACTGGCTAAAGTCGAGACCGCAGCTCCGGCATTTGTCGGAAAATTTGGTCAGATGGGCAAACAGCGTCTTCTGCCCGCACCGGGGACAGAGACCAAAAAGGGCAGCGGGAAGTACTTCCGGCTGCCCTTTTGTATTTTCATTTTGGTTCAAAGCGATGCTCTAGTGAACCGGCGCGCCCCAGCCGCCCCAGACATAGACAACGATGAACAGGAACAACCAGACGACATCGACAAAATGCCAATACCAGGCCGCTGCTTCAAAGCCGAAATGCTGTTGCGGGGTAAAATGCCCTTTGTAGGCGCGTGCCAGACAGACGATCAGGAAGATCGTACCGACCAGAACGTGGAACCCGTGGAACCCGGTCGCCATGTAGAAAGCCGAGCTATAGTTGATGCCGGCAAACGGGAACGGTGCAACGCTATATTCATACGCCTGGATGAACGAAAATAACGCACCCAAGATGATCGTCAGCCACAGGCCGGTGATCATCGACTTGCGGTCACCATGGATCAGCGAATGGTGCGCCCAGGTGACCGTGGTACCCGAGCACAGCAATATCATTGTGTTGAGCAACGGCAATTCAAAGGCGTTGAGGACCTCAATGCCCTTCGGCGGCCATTGCAGCAGCGCCGCAGCACCCTCTTGACCGATATAATTGGTGACGACGCCATCCACTATTTCCACCGGCTGCGGGAACAGGGAGAAATCGAACCAGGACCAGAACCAGCCGACGAAGAACATCACCTCCGAGGCGATGAACAGGATCATGCCGTAGCGCATATGCAGTTGCACCACCGGCGTGTGGTAGCCCTCATGGGCTTCCTTGATCACATTGGCCCACCAGGCATAAAAGGTCAGCGAAACCGCCGACAAGCCGATCGCAAAGATCAGCGGGCCAAAGCTGTACATATCGTCATGCATCCAGCGGATACCGCCGATCGCCATGACAAACGCGGAAAACGCACCGACCAGCGGCCAGATGTCTGGCGGCAAAATGTGATAATCATGATTTTTGGCACCGGCCATAATATTTCCCTAACCTTGTCTCAAATTTCTCTTAGCTATCGCCTTTACCGGCGTCTACTGCCTGCTCGTCTGTAGAGCGATAAAAGGTATAGCTGAGCGTGATTTCCTTGATATCCTTGGTTTCCGGATCATCGAGGATCGCCGGGTCCACATAATATAGCACCGGCATCCGCATCGTCTGACCGGGTTTCAGCAATTGCTCGCTGAAGCAGAAACACTGGATCTTGTTGAAATACTGACCGGCCAACAACGGCGTCACATTGAAGGTGGCGGTGCCGACAACCGGCTGGTCGCTATTGTTGGTCGCCAGATACACCGCCATATCGCGGGCCCCGACGGTCACATGGTCAACGGCCTGTTCCGGCTTGAATGACCAGGGCAGCGCCGAATTGACATTGGAATCGAACCGGATCGACATCACCCGGGTGGTGGCTTGAACCGTTGCCGCCTGCGCTTCGCCGACTCGCTGCGTCGTGCCGGCATAGCCGGTCACCCGGCAGAACACCTCGTATAGCGGCACGGCGGCAAAGCCGAGGCCAAGCATGCCAAGGCCCATCGCCCCCGCCATCATGGCGCTGCGGCGATTCTTGCCGGAAAGGGCTGTCTTAACCGCCATCAGGTGCCAGACCCGATTTTGACGATCGTGATCAGATAAAATAATATGACCATGAAGATCAGCAGCCCGGCCATGATCACCGCCCGGTGCTTTTGCCGCGCCTGATAGACTTTCTGTTCTTCGGGGCTCATCGGCGCCTTGTCGTTGTCAATTTCGCTCATGCCAAAATCATCCGGTCAGCGACGAGCGCGGCGAACAGCGCAAACAGGTAAAGGATCGAGAATTTGAACAGACGTTTCTCTTCCGCCATGTCTTTTGGCTCGGTCGTCTTGCTCCGGGCTACCTGCCAGGCCAGCGCGCAGAATATACCGCTCAGCGCGATCGCAGCGACGCCATAGACCGCTCCGGCCAGTCCGAGGACAAAGGGCGCTACGGTCACGGCTGCCAGCAGCAGACTATAACCAAATATTTGATGACGGGTGGATTGCCGACCGGCAACAACCGGCATCATCGGCACACCGGCTTTCGAATAGTCGCTGTTGACGAACAGCGCGAGCGCCCAGAAATGCGGCGGTGTCCACAGGAAAATAATGGCAAACAGCAGAAACGGCATCATGGTGACATCGCCGGTTACCGCAGCCCAGCCAATGGCCGGCGGGAAGGCACCAGCAGCGCCGCCAATGACAATATTCTGCGGCGTACTGCGCTTCAGCCAGATCGTGTAGATCACGGCATAGAAGAAGATGGCAAAGGCCAGAAATGCGGCGCTGAACCAGTTGACCGCCACGCCCATCAGCAGCACCGAAAAGACCGACAGGCCGATACCGAAATGCAGCGCAGTTTCGCGGTCCATCCGGCCGGCCGGCAATGGCCGCCCGCTGGTCCGCTTCATCACCGCATCGATATCCGATTCATACCATTGGTTGAGCGCTGCCGAAGCCCCCGCGCCCAGGCTGATCGCCAGGATTGCCGTAAAACCGATCACCGGATGAATGGTTCCGGGCGCGGCCAGCAATCCGCAGAGCGCGGTAAAAATGACCAGCGACATCACGCGCGGCTTGGTCAGCGCAAAGAGATCTCTTGCACTGGCCAAACCCTGTATCGTTTGTGCCGCTGTGGTCATATGTCTTTCCAAGCTTCGGACTGGTCCTCAGATCACTTGATCTGCGGCAGCGTTTCAAATTGGTGGAACGGCGGCGGGCTGGACAGTGTCCATTCC
>JAGXGT010000043.1 GCA_024636595.1 Sphingomonadales bacterium
ATCATCGTTTTTCGGCGCGTTGAGGACCGCTTGCGCCTGAGCCAATACGTCGCGCAACTGTTCTGGGCTAAACGGCTTCAGCAGATAGTCCTGCAAGCCGCTAACGATCAGATCGCGATAAAGTCGGACGTCATTGACCTGTCCCATCGCGACCACAACAGTGCCCGGCTCGCAGACTTCGGCCAGCGAGTTGATATCGTTCAACGGATCACCCGATTCCGACAGGTCTACCAGCAGGATATTCGGACTGGCTGATACGGATAGGGTTTGAACAGCATTGCGCAGTCCACCCTTGTTACATTTATCGACCGACCAGCCCATTTCTTCGGCGACCGGACGGAGTATCTCTAGCGTGTCGTCGTCACAGACAAATGCCGCAAACGGTTCACGTCCACCGGTCGAGCCAGGTTTCCAGGGAGCGTTCATTATTGTCCTCCAACATTCTTGTCACGATAAGCACGAATAGCCTTGGAGGCCCGCGCCTGATCTTCACCATCGGCATTTTCGCCGCGCACAAGATCTTCGGGGTTGGCAATCATGGCAGACAGTGTGCCATTGGTACCGCAGCCATAGTTGGCACTGGTACGTGCCTGAAAATCGGTGTGGCTGCGATAGCTGAAATCGGGGCAACCCGGGACGGAAGCTGACGTACGCGTCACAACAACCCGCATCAGACCGGCGGGAATATAGCCTTCGGTTACGGGGGCGCTGTCGCTGACCAGCAGACCGTAGCTCGCCACAATATTTTCGACTGCCGCTTTGGCCCCGGGGCTCGCGGCATAGCTTGGATCATCGATCGAAATGCGGTCGCCATAACCAAGTTCGAGAGCATCGAACCAGCCGGACAGTCGATTTTGCTCGGCCGCCGACAGTCCGCCAGCACCAGTGTTCAGATCCAGCACGAAATTCGCTTTGGATACAACTGGTTGGCGCTCGCTATAAACGCTGCGGTTCGCGGTGGTGCTGCCGCATGCCGTAACCGAGAGCCCGAGGGCGGTGATAAGTGCCATTGATACGATGCGCATGATCTGTTCTCCTGACCGAGCTTATTTGTCGAAACTGAAACCGGGAGCGGTGCCGCCGGGCTTCTTGGATTTTTTCGCCGATTTGGCGGGTTCTTGGCCTTCCAGGCTGCCAAAGCTCTGGGTCGCCGGTGGCGTCGGAGCCACGCTTGGTTTGGGTCTGTCGCCGCCGGATCCGGAGTGGTTGCGGTTCAGCAGAAACCGTTCCGCATCGTTGGCCGCCTTGAAGCCGTCGGTGGGCAAGACGATCTCGTTGTCGCTTACCGGTTTCACCAGATAAGGCGTGACGACGATCATCAGCTCGGTTTCATTGCGCCTGTAGCCATCCGACTTGAACAAAGACCCCAGGATAGGAACATCGGCGAGGCCCGGTGTCTTGTCGATTGCCGAGTTATAGCTATTCTGCATCAGACCAGCGATCATGAAGCTTTCGCCCGACCCCAGTTCGACCGTGGTTTCCGCTCTGCGGGTTGACACGGCTGGAATGCTGAAACCATTGAGAACAACGGCGCCGTTCGAGGTGATTTCCGAAACTTCCGGCGCAACCCGGATGGAAATCCGCCCGTTCGAGAGCACGGTCGGCGTGTAAGACAGGCTGACACCGAAATTCTTGTACTGGACAGAAACTTCACCCAGTCCGGTGGAAACCGGTATCGGGAACTCGCCGCCAGCGAGGAAGGTCGCAGTCTCGCCTGAAATAGTCGTCAGATTCGGTGACGCCAACGTGCTAACCAGACCGACCCGCTCGGACACGTCAAATGCGGTGGCGATGTCCAGTCCAAACAGTCTGCCGGCCGCTTGAATGGTGTTCAGGTCAGAACCACCAGAATAGTTGAAAGCGGTTCCCGCTTGGGTCACGAACTGACCCGTCGCCGGGTTAAACGGCAGCGATATCGATCCCGCTGGCAGACCAAATAGCTGCGATGCATCCAGATTAGGGAAACCCGCGGTGCTGGCATTGCCGATTGAAGCGAAATTGCGCCCGCGAGACACACCAAACTGGAAGCCGCCGGTTGTATCCCGGGTCAGCAGGTTGCCGTTAATCTCTTTTGCCAGCGACCGGCTGACTTCGGCAAAGCGGACCTTGAGGTTGACCTGCATCGGTGTCGCGGTTTTCAGGCGGCTGACCACCCGAGTGGTATCGCCGACAAAGGCCTGAACCAGATTTTCCGCTTCTTCAGCATCATCTGGATTGGCGATTGTACCCGTTAACAGGACGAAATTATTTGTCGTGCTGACAGCGATGCTCGCTTCCGGCATCGCCAGGCTAAGCATCTGATCAATCGAAGAAATTTCTGCGCCGACGGAGACTTCAGCCGAGTAGATAACTTTGCCGGAGGCACTTGTTGCATAAAAACTGGTCTGGCCGCCCTTCTTACCGAAAATATAGATTTGGCGCGGTGACCGTACCTGGACATCGGCAATGTTATTTTCGGCAATGAAGATGTCTTCAATTGGTGAAGGCAACGTGATCAACTTGCCCCGGCCAACCGCAACGGAAATGCGGGAATCGGGCTGTGAGATGTTTACCGACTGGGCATTCAGCGCTGTCGCGTTGTTGGCAGCCAAAGCCAGGGCGAGGGCGGCAACGACGGCGACGCCGAGTGCCTTTTTCGCCGAACGGCTATGCTGTGCATATTCTACGGCCATTACTTGTCTCCAAACTCGATATCATTGACCGTGTTGCCGCGAGCGACGCGGACGACCGGACCCTTGGGTTTTTCCTTTTCGGCGAGCGGCGGCGGTGAGCGCGTTTCAAAGCGCGACACGTCGCCTCCAGTCGAGAAGGTTGATTTTGTGCTGGTTGGTCGCGCCGCCAGCGAACGGATCATGTCGGCTTCAGCAACCGGATCATCCGTTTTTGGCAGTTTGATTGCGCCGGAAGCAATCGCTTCTTCCAGCTCCGCAGCGCTGTCAGCCAGTGACCGCAGCGACAGGCTCAAGGTACCCAATGTCTGGGCTACCGAGATCTGTTCAGCAATTTTTGGTGTGGCTTCGAGGGTGACCAGCTTTGCCTTCTGTGCAATCTGCTGGCCTGCTTCATTTGTGGACGCGGTAACCCGGTTATCGGTGGCGAGAACGCGAAGATTTCGGATGACGGTTTCCGAAACCTTGAGTTCAGGACCTTCGCCCTGCACCGACTGGGTCAGCATCAGGTCGACCCTGTCGCCCGGGAATACGAAGCCAGCGACGCCGGTCAGACCGGAGACGGGGATCGTCACGGCGCGCATGCCAGGGCCGAGCGCTGCGGCCAAGAAGCCGCGATCGCCCGGCGCAACGAGAGAGCCTTTGGTAATCGGTTGGCCAGCAGTGACCGGGCTGCGAACGACGGTACCGGCGAGCGTTTCGACGTCGGTGTCCTCTTTCTTGAAATAAGCTTCTTCGATCAGGTCTTTCGGCCATGGTTGGAAGCGAAAACTGTCGGGCGTGATAATCGTGCCGACGGGCAGCGCACGGGTGGCAACGAGAATTTCCCCGCCTACCACTTCGGCTTTTTTAGCTGCGACCTGTGGCGCGGAGGCACCATCAAACATATTTTTTGCCAGTAGCGCCGTGACAGCGGCCACGATCAGCGCGCCAATCAGCAAAATGATTTTCTTCTTGTCCATGACGTCTCACGCCTCCTGAATGCCCCCGCCCAAATGGTTCCGTTGGCGGTCACTGCCTCTTTCGAGTAAAATGGTTAAAATATCGTTTGTGAACTATGTCCCGTTATCCCCCAGATCATCCAAAGCGCGGAAAACGCGATGGCGACACCGTAGGGAACCTTTATCGGGTCCTCGGTCTTTCGGATTTGCTTACCGATCATCATGAACAGCGTCAGCAGGCCGCCAGCTATCGACATGATCACCAGCAACTCCAGAAAAGTCAGCCAGGGCATCCACAGGGCCAGCGCTGTCAGCAATTTGACGTCACCCCCGCCCATGGCACCGATTGCAAACATTCCGGCAAATATGGTGAAGATGATGGCCGCCAGAGCGATTTGGCCGATCATGTCCGGCCAGAACGCCATGCCGCTGAATATCCAGAAGATCGGCGCGCCCAAGGCAATGACAAGATTGAGCCAGTTTGAAATATGGCGACTTTTGAGATCGGTAACCGCAGCAACAATCAGTGCAATTGCCAATCCGCCCCAGAGCAAGTAGATGAAGGTTTCGCTATCCATAGACAGACCGTCTAGTTAATTTGCCTTACCAAATAGTAACCACGATTCCCGGAGCGATTTTTGTCTTCCGACACAGCGACCATGATAAAGCGTGATATGACAGACTTGAACGATGAGCGCTTCGATCGCCGGTCCGTCCCGTCGGATGTGATAGAAGAGCCATGGATTGGGCCCGATGGTTGGGAGTTCCGGAAACTGGACTGGCGGTACCAGGATCAGCAGGACGGACCGCGAGGCTCTATCCTGTTCATGACCGGGCGAGCGGATTTCTACGAAAAATATCTGGAAACATTTCATGATTTCCACGCGCGGGGATGGAATGTCACCTCTGTCGATTGGCGCGGACAGGGCGGATCGGGTCGTTGCGGGCCTCACCCGCATGTCGGGCATATTGATGATTTCGCCACATGGGTGGGGGACTTGGTGGCTCTGTATGATGAATGGCAGATCAGCCACACCGGGCCGCATGTGGTGCTGGGCCACAGTATGGGGGGGACATCTGGTGCTGCGCGCGCTGACTGAGCAACGCATCCATCCCGATGCGGCGATATTGAGCGCCCCGATGCTTGCCCCTGCTGGCGGCAGCATGCCGGAATGGATAGCGCAGGGGGTCGCCAAGTTCATGTGCGCGATCGGTCGTGCAGACCGGCGGGCCTGGAAGCCGAATGAAAATCCGCTGGAGCCTTACGTGCCGAGGCAAGCTTTGCTGACCCATGATGCCGCCCGCTATTCGGACGAGTTTTTCTGGTTCCGCGAACGGCCTTTTGTGCGGCTGGGGCCGGCCAGCTGGCGTTGGGTCGAACGCGCCTACGCCTCGACCAGATTGTTGCGCAACCGGCAAAGGCTGATGAAGATGGACATACCGATCCTTGTACTGGCGACATCGACCGACGAACTGGTCGATCACCCGACCATTGAGCGGGCGGTGCACCTGATGCCAGACGCCGAAATGAAACTGTTCGGTCCGGAATCCGCGCATGAAATATTTCGCGAGGTCGATGATGTGAGGGGTACTGCGCTTGACGCATGCTTCGCCTTTCTCGACCGGGTGGCACCCAAAACATGAAGCATTATGATGTTGCCATAATCGGTGCCGGTATTGCCGGAGCCAGTATCGCCTCTGAAATTGGCGCGGATCGATCGGTGCTGCTGCTCGAAGCCGAGGATCATCCCGGCTATCATTCGACGGGGCGTTCTGCTGCTTTCTGGACAGAAAGCTACGGCGGCCCGCTGGTCCAGCCACTGACATCCGCTTCCCGGGCCTTTCTCGAAAATCCGCCGCCGGAATTTTCGGAGTCCGGTTTCCTGCGCCTGCGCGGTGCGGTCAATATCGCGCGCGACGATCAGGAAAATCTGGTGGAGCAGTTTTTGACGGATTTCGCCGACAATGGTCTCGCCATGGAGCGCTGGACCTGGGCGCAGGCGGCTTCCCTCGTTCCCGATCTGAAGCCGGTCTGGACCCACGCGATATATGAACCCAACTGCCGTGATATCGATGTCGCCGCACTGCATGCTGCCTATTTGAGAGACGCCAAACGCAAGGCGGTGGACCTGATCTGCCAGGCACCGGTTAGCCAGATCCGAAGGCAGAGCGGTGGCTGGGAGTTGAACGCACGAGATGAGACCTATCATGCAACGGTTCTGGTCAACGCAGCCGGGGCATGGGCCGATGGCATCGCCGGATTGGCCGGCGCGCAACCGATCGGCATCCAGCCGTTGATCCGTAATATGGTCCAGATCGAAACCGATCCGCCCTCGACCCGGGATATGCCGCTGGTTGTCGGTCTGGCCGGCAGCTTCTATTTCAAGCCCGAAGCGGGCGGCAGCTATTGGCTAAGCCCGCATGATGAAATTCCGACCGAAGCTGGGGATGTTGCCGCGGACGAATTGAGCGTTGCCATTGCCATCGACCGGTTTGAAAAAGTGATGGACGTGGCCTGTCTCTTATACACATCTGACGCTGCCGACGA
>JAGXGT010000044.1 GCA_024636595.1 Sphingomonadales bacterium
GCTGACAGAACCGACGCTTTTTTACGCAATTTGTGTCGTTTTGATCCTTTCCGGACAGGATTTTGGACTAAATCTGACAATTGCCTGGGCCTATGTTGGCTTGCGCGTGCTGCACAGCCTGATCCAGGTCACGGTTAACCGGGTCATCTTCCGCTTTTCGGTTTTTGCGCTGTCGAGCCTGTGCATCATAGCCCTGACTATCCATGCTGCGATTGCGGTTTTCCACTAGGCAGGACTGGATCACCGGCTGAAGCTGGATACAATCTCGACATGAGTAGACCATAGAAACTGGCCCACGGGCCAGACCTGCTCGAGCTTGTATCCGGCGTCGCAAAGCTGTTTCGCATCTCTGGCAAAGCTGGCCGGATTGCAGCTGATATAACAGATTTTTGCGACATCGGATTGTGCCAGTTGCAGGACCTGTTCACGGGCGCCGGCTCTGGGCGGATCGAGAATGACGGCATCGAACCGGTTGAGCTCTTCCGCACTGAGCGGCCGGCGGAACAGGTCGCGATGTTCGCAGAATATCTGGCGGGTGGAATGATTGGCCGCCAGTTTCAACGCGCCGATGGCGTCGCGCGCACCTTCGGCGGCATAGACTTTCTGATCTTCGGCAAGCGCCAGCGTGAACGTCCCCAATCCGGCAAACAGATCAGCAACCAGGCGCGCCTCGCCAACCGCTTCCCGCATCGCGGAAATCAGAACTTGCTGGCCTTCGCGCGTTGGTTGCAGAAAGCCGCTGTGTGGGAAGCTGATCGCCGTGCCGCCCAGCGTGACGGTCACCGGTTCCGGTTCCCACTGGGTTTCGGGACCATAGCCGCCATCGACGGATAGCCGCGCCAAACCATTGGCTTTGGCAAAGGTGGACAGGGCCTCGCGTTGCTCAAGTCCCTCGGGTTCATAATTGCTGATCAGCAGATCGATGCCCTGATCCACGAGGGTCATCTCGATATTCATGTCATGTTTGCGGCGTGCGGCGCTCTTGAGAAACTGGCGCAGCGGTGCGAGCAGGGAAAACAGTTCTGGCGCCATGATCTCGCACTGCTTCAGATCGACGATCCGGTGGCTGCCGGCGCCGCTGAACCCAAGCTTGAACTGGTCGCCGAGTCTGGCGGCCCGCAAACTCGCCCGGATCCGGGTTTTCGGCTGCGAGATCTGGGGTGGATGCAGCACCTCTGCTGCCAGTCCCTGCCCTTCCAAGGCGTAGGCCACCCGGTCGGTAAGGAACTGGGTATAGCTCTCGGCGTCCAGATGTTGCATGCTGCAACCGCCGCAGGACTGGAAATGTTGGCAAGGGGCCTCGACATGATGCGGTCCCTTGATCAGGCCGCCGTCATCGTTCAACCGGTCCAGCGGCGCGGAAAAGGCAACATGGCGACCATCTGCGGTCACACCGTCCCCCTTGGCGGCAACGCGCAGGATCAGGTCGGGATCGGAAGTCGCGGTCATAGGCATTCCTGCAAGGTGGCGGGGAGTTGGTCGATCAGCATTTCGGGCGTGAATGCGGGGCCAGCCAGTTGTCCCGCCCGGCTATGCAGCCATTGGCCTTCGCAGGCCGCCTTATAACCACTGCTGCCGGTTGCCAAGCGACTTGCGATAATCCCGGCCAATACGTCTCCGGTTCCTGCTGTCGACAGCCAAGGACAAGATAATGCGGCAATCGATGCTTTGCCATCGGGACGGACAATGACCGTGTCGGCGCCCTTGAGCAGAATGGTGCATGCGGATTGTTCGGCCAATGTGCGGCAGTCGTCGATCTTGTGCTCGAGATCGCCGGATATCAGACCGGCAAATTCTCCGGCATGAGGGGTGGCGATGGTTTCCGCAGAGCGGGCTTTGACCAAATCTTCGAATTGCGAACCGGCAAGGGTCAGCGCATCGGCGTCGATGACCAGCGGTACCTTTGCGGCGATAGCGGTGGTCAGCAATTCTTTTGCCCGCTGATCGCGGCCCAGACCCGGACCGATGACAATCGCCGAAATCCGATCGTCCGCGAGTTTTTCCTGAAGCTCGGCGATGTCGTCAAAGACCTCCACCACGATGCTGGGATGCGGGGTGACAAAGCCGGGCGATGCAAAGATTTTGACATAGCCGGCACCCGATTTCTGGGCCGCCATCGCCGTCAGTTTCGCCGCACCTGTCATCGCACCAGCGATCACTGCGACCAGGCCGCGGCTATATTTATGATCTTGCGAACCTGGTCCGGAGAGGCGCGGCTTTGGCAAAATATCAAGATCGCTGGCCGCTGCTATGCCTATATCGATGCCGACGAGATCGCCCATTTTCGAACGCGCCGGTTCGAGAAAGTGCGACGGTTTGAAGGCACCCAGTGCGATCGTTGCATCGAACGGGTGGATGTCATTAAGCAGTTCGCCGTGATCGGATTCGACGCCGCTTGGGAGATCAACCGCTACTCGCCGCTTGGCACCTGAAAACAATCGCGTAAAATGGTCTAGCCAGTCGTTGTCAACGGCGCGGGTCAATCCGGTTCCGAAAAGACAGTCGATAAATTGGGGAGCCGGCTGGGCGTCGGCCAGGGCCAGCGTTTTTCCGCGCCATAAAGACTTGGCATTTTGCGCGGCCGCGGTTTTAGGATCAAGCGGCGCTGCAACAAAAACATCGACGCCCTTTTCGAGCAGCCATTGGGCGATGACATAGCCATCACCACCATTATTGCCGGGACCGCACAGCACCAGCGTCGGCATATCGGCCGCGATGCGCCAGATCATTTGGGCGGCACCCTGCCCGGCCCGACGCATCAGCTCCTCGACTGAAATCCCTTCGTCGATCAAAGCCTGTTCCGCCGACTGCATTTCAGCGGCGGTCAATATCTTTCCCTGATTGAGCAAGCGCGCCTCTAGTTCCCGGCTTGGGCCGGATCTTTGCTTGTGCCGGGTTCCGTTGCTGCACTCGACTTTATCTGCGCCGGCAGCAGATACTGGTCGGGCCCGACGGTGACCAATATCTTGCCGTCTTCAACGATCGCGACCGACGCCTTGTCGAAGCCATCGGCTGCTTCAAGGCCATGGCCATCGGTGAGAATATTGAACCGGCGAAATCCGCCATCGGGGTGCCGAATGATCATCGTTGCCCCGCCTTCACCGCTCAGTCGCTCGGTGTAGCAGTCGCGGCTGAAGGTGCTAGCACCGTTGATCGCGCATTCAATTTTGCCATCGTCGCCCGCATGCGCTGCCGCCCGCTCTTCCGCTTCTGCCAGAACGGCGTTATCCGGCCGGTTCTCGCAGGCGGTCAGCAACAGCGTCGAGGCGACGATACTAGATATCCGCGTAGACATTTTTTTCCGCCTTGGCTCCGGGGTGGGTGACCGCCCCCTGATAGGCCGGTCCGACATTTTGCGCATAGCGCCACAAGGCCCCTGAACCATAATCGGTTTCGCGTCGTGTAAATTTTTGTTTGCGCTCCGCCATGATGCTTTCATCGACTTCGAGATCGATAACGCCCGCTATGGCATCGATATTGATCATATCGCCCTCCTCGATCAGGCCAATAGGCCCGCCATCGGCGGCTTCCGGCCCGATGTGGCCGATACAAAAGCCGCGTGTTCCGCCGGAAAAACGGCCATCGGTGATCAGGGCGACTTTCTCGCCCATGCCCTGTCCGTAGAGGGCCGCCGTGGTCGCCAGCATCTCCCGCATACCTGGACCACCCTTTGGCCCTTCGTTGCGAATGACCAGGACGGCGCCTTCCTTGATCTGGCGCTTTTCGACCGCAGCATAGGCGTCTTCCTCGCACTCGAAGACCTGAGCCGGGCCGCGGAATTGCAAGCGCGCCATGCCGGCCACCTTGACGATCGCACCTTAAGGCGCGAGCGAGCCCCGCAGGCCGACAACGCCGCCAGTCTTGGTGATCGCATGCTGGACATCATAGATGACCTTCTGGTCGGGGTTCCATGTAATTTTGTCGATATTTTCGCCCAGCGTCTTGCCGGTGACGGTGATGCAGTCGCCATTGATCAGGCCGTTATCCATCATCGTCTTCATCAGCATGTAGACGCCGCCGGCCTCGTGCATATCCTTGGCGACATATTTTCCGCCCGGTTTCAGATCGGCCAGATAGGGCGTGGTCTTGAAAATCTCGGCGACATCGAACAGATCGAAATCGATTCCGGCCTCGTTTGCCATCGCTGGCAGATGCAAGGCGGCATTGGTGGAACCACCGGTGGCGGCGACAACCCGTGCGGCGTTGATAAAGGCTTCCTTTGTGCAAATATCGCGCGGCCGGAGATTGATCTCGATCAGGTTCATGATCTGACGGCCCGCTGCCCGCGCCATATCATCGCGCGTTGCATAGGGGGCCGGTGCCATATTGCTGTTCGGCAGCGACAGGCCAATCGCTTCGGCGACGCAGGCCATGGTGTTGGCGGTGAATTGACCACCGCACGCACCGTGACCGGGACAGGCGACTTTTTCCAGTTCGATCAATTCCTGCAACGGGCAGTTGCCGGCGCTATGCTGGCCCACCGCTTCAAAAACGTCGACAACCGTCACATCATGGTCGTGGAAGCGACCGGGCAGAATCGAGCCGCCATAGACGAAGATCGACGGCACATTGAGTCGCAGCATCGCCATCATCATGCCGGGCAGACTCTTGTCGCAGCCGGCATAGCCGATGACCGCATCATAGCAGTGACCACGAACGCTGAGTTCGACGCTGTCGGCGATGACTTCGCGCGATACCAGCGAGGCTTTCATGCCCTGATGGCCCATGGCAATGCCGTCGGTGACGGTGATGGTATTGAATCGTCGCGGCGTGCCACCCGCTTCGATCACGCCCTCGCGCGCGATATCCGCCTGTACATCAAGCAAGGTGTTGCACGGCGCGCTGTCATTGCCCGCCGATGCGATGCCGACGAAGGGTTTTGCGATATCTTCTTCGGTCATGCCCATGGCATAATAATAGCTGCGCTGCGGAGCGCGCTCCGGTCCGACACTGACGTGGCGGCTTGGCAGGCGGGACTTGTCAAATCTTTGGCTCATTCTGTGATCCTATATCGCAATTTCCGGATCGCTCTTCCAAAACTGCGCCAGTTAAGCAAGAGCCGTTCTTATTTTATCGCAAGTACGCAATAAAATATCAGCAAAACGGCCTTGTCCTGCTTCGTCCCGGATCAGATCCTGACGGACCTCGACACCAATATAGGGCTGACCGATCGCTTCGCACTGACGGTTCATCGTCGCGTTCAGATCTTTGCCCGAATAAGGCCGCTGATCCCCGACATTCAGGTGCCCCTCCTGCTCCAGAAACTGGAGCGCCAGTTTGGAGGCCGTCTGATAGTCATTATACATGATTCCCATGTCCCACGGCCGTTTGAGCTGAGGCTGGGACCGCAGCTTCGGAGAAAAGCTGTGCAGCGAAGCAACGAGAACTGGCTTTAGCTCCGCGATCAGTTCCGCCACCCGGTCATGATAGGGGATGAAAAAGCGGTCCAGCCGCGCTTGCTTTTCCTCGTCGGACAGTTGGTTGCCCGGGATGTCGACGCCATCGCTGCTTTCCACGATAACGGCCGCTTCGTCGGGATAGCGGTTGAGGTCGACGATCAAGCGGGAAGCCGTGCTAAGAACGGCAAGATATCCGCTATTTTCCGTCATCCGCCGGGCGATGGGCGCAATGCCCGGATCGTAAGCGATATGGTCTTGCTGAAATTGCGGCAGGATACCAAGATCAATGTCATCGGGAATATCGCAAGAGGCATGATCGACAACGATCAACACGCCCCCTTCGGAGGGAACGCCGGATATTTCAAAGGCTTCGGTCATCGTATCTTCCCAATCAGCGTCCAGATCCCGTCCATCGCCTTTTGACACTGGCGCTCGGCCTTTTTGGCCTCCGCGAGCGTACCAAACAAGGCAAAACAGGTCGCGCCGGATCCGGACATCCGCGCCAGGATCGGCTGATGCTCTTGCAGCATTTGCAAAATGTCCGCCACCACCGGAACCAGCGGAACAGCCGGTTCCTGCAGATCATTTCTCCCGTTTTTAGCGATCGACAGCGCGTCGTCACCCTCGAGAGCGCCCCGATCAGTCCCATCCCAAGCGCCGAATATATCCGCCGTCGAGACTGGAACCAGCGGATTGACAAGCAGCACGCAGCCGCCCCTGACACCGTCATCGGCAATGCGGCGAAGGTCTTGTCCAATACCGGTGCCCCGGCAGGTTTGACTGGCGACGCAGGCGGGGACGTCGGCGCCCAGTGGTTTTGCAATATCCGCGAGATCGGCAACAGAATGATCCAGTCCCCAAAAGCGGTTGAGCAAGCGCAGCGTCGCGGCGGCATCGGCCGACCCGCCGCCAATGCCGGACGCGACTGGCAGTTGCTTGTCCAGATGTAGATGCGCGCCTCGCGACACATTCGATATTTCGGCCAGCGCACTGGCGGCCTGCAGGACAAGATTGTCGGATGGGCTCAAACCTTCCGCAAAAGGCCCGCTGATCGCCAGTTTCAGGCCATCACCCGGTTGAACCGCAATCAGATCACCCTGATCAAGAAAGGCGAATATGGTTTCGAGGTCATGATAGCCATTGGGCCGTCGCTTGCGGACATGCAGAGCCAGATTGATTTTTGCGTAGGCGGTTTCCGTATTCATTGCGCCCGAAACGGAATTGGGCATCAGGGGGCAACAAGTTCGGGTCGAAGACCCAAGTCAATCTTGTTGGCAAGGCGTTGCATATCCTCGCCCTCGGCGAATAATTTTGCCGATTTCCAAGCATAGCGCGCTTCATAGAGCCGACCAACGGTCCAATAGGCGTCGCCAAGATGTTCGTTGATCGTGGGGTCCTGCGGCTGGCCTTCGCGGGCGCTTTCCAGATAGGTCACGGCCCGGTCATGATCGCCGGTGATGAAATAGGCCCAACCGAGGGAATCGGTGATGGCGGGCGATGTGGAGCGCAGTTCGTGCGCTTGCTTGATCGCTGCCACGGCTTGCTCTTCATTTTCGCGTCGTTCGAGCTGGGCGTAGCCAAGATAATTCAGAATCGACGGTGAATTGGGCAGCAGTTCATTAGCTTTTTGCAAGGACTGCAAGCCTGCCGGCCACATCCCGGCCTGTTCCTGTACGCCGCCCAAGGCGAGCCAGTAATTGGCCATAACCGCATCGGGCCGGTCCAGCTTTTCGGCCAACGCGATGGCCCTCTCAAAGGAGCCGGCTGCGGCTGCATTGTCACCCTGCGCCTGAAGGGACTGGCCCTTCAAGACGTGCAGCTCAGGGGCTTCCGGATTATTTTCAATTGCGGCGTCGAGGCGCAAAATCGCCTCGTCAAAATCTTTATTGGTCACGAGACTGGCGATCCGCGAACTGAGCCCGACCAGATAATAGGGGCTGTCATCATCGATCTGCGCATATTCAGCGACTGCCAGATCATGGCTTTCCGATGCAGCATAGACCCGCCCCAAGATCAAATGGGTATAATCGGATTGAGGCGCGACGCGCTTGCCGGCCTGGGCCATGACTAAGGCCAAAAAGTCGGCCTGTTGCACCGCCAGGTCACTGGAAAGCCTCTGGAAAAGAAACGCGAGGCCAATCGCGGGCGTGACCGTCCGGGCAACGCCCTTTTTCTGACCAGACGCAATTTTTGCCAGCAATCTCTGCTCGGGTCCCGACGACCGCATCTTCAGCATTTCCATGGCCTTGGCAGAATCGTTCAGCGCCCAAAAATGCTGAGCGGCCATTATCCGCACGGCGGCCATGCGCGGTTCATCGCGTTCGATGACTTCGGAGAGCAAGACAAGCGCGTCACTCTCACGGCTGCTAGCGAGCTTGTTCAATATCAGCTGCTCTTCGAGATAATATTTCGCGGTATTACTGGCCTGTGCCGTTGCAATCGCGGCGGTTGCATCCCGTCCTCTGGCGGTATCCTGCCACGCCTTGAGAAAGGGGGTCAGAAACGAAAAATTCTTGAGATCGTCGACACCGGCAATCGCCAGACTGCCGCCGTTCCAGTCGCGCTGCGCGAAGGCC
>JAGXGT010000003.1 GCA_024636595.1 Sphingomonadales bacterium
GATCTGGCGCGGTTCAATCCCAATATCATGCAGATCTCTAGCCCCGACCGGGTCGGGCATAAGATGGTGTCATGGGCCCGCCGCCAGAATATTCCGGTGCTCGCTTCCGTGCACACCCGGTTTGAAACCTATCCACGCTACTATAATCTGGCTTTTCTGGAACCGGTCATCGAGGCGATATTGCGCCGCCTGTACCGTCGCTGCGATGCATTGGTGGCGCCCTCGGAATCGATGGCCCAGGTGCTCCGCGACCAGCGGATGAACTATGACGTTGGCATCTGGTCGCGCGGCGTTGACCGCGAGATATTCAATTCCGATCGCCGCGATCTCGACTGGCGCCAGTCCTTGGGTATCGTCGATGATATGCCCGTGATTGGGTTTCTCGGACGGCTGGTGATGGAAAAGGGTCTCGATGTTTTTTCCGATACAATCGATGAGCTCAAACGGCGGAACGTTGCGCACAAGGTCTTGGTTATCGGTGAAGGGCCAGCGAAACAATGGTTCGAAGACCGCATGCCCAATGCCATATTCGCCGGATTTCAGCAAGGTAGCGACCTCGGAAGAGCGGTTGCCAGCATGGATATGCTGTTCAACCCCTCGATTACCGAAACTTTTGGGAATGTAACGCTCGAAGCGATGGCTTGCGGACTGCCGGTGGTGGCGGCCAAGGCGACCGGCAGCCAGAGCCTGGTCAAGAATAACGAGTCCGGCAAGTTGATCACGCCCGGCGCAGTCCGTGGATTTGCGGACGCGCTGCAAGTCTATTGCGAAAATCTTGATTTGCGCAACACCCACGGCTCGACTGGAGAAAAACGCGCTGAAGAATATAGCTGGGACCAAATCAACGATGCCGTCGCCCAAACCTACATGCGACTGGTTCGCCAGCGGCAGGCCGGTCATGGGCCAATCCAACAAGCTGCCGTCCGCTAGCCATGCAAGGTCTGTTTGACGACGACAATGATCAGCGTGGCGAGGCCGGTGGCAGGCCCGATGCTCCGTTAGCGGATCGCCTGCGACCTCAACAGCCAGCAGATATTGTCGGCCAGGACCATCTGGTCGGAACCGACGGCACGATCGGCAGAATGATAGCTGCGGGAAAGCTTTCCTCGATGATCTTCTGGGGTCCGCCAGGGACCGGAAAGACTAGTCTAGCGCGGTTGCTGGCGGACCAGACGGATTTGCATTTCAAAGCGATATCTGCAGTGTTTTCCGGCGTTGCCGAGTTGAAGAAGGTTTTTGCCGAAGCGGAGATGCGGTTTCAGTCCGGTAAGGCTACCTTGTTATTTGTCGATGAGATTCACCGTTTCAATCGGTCTCAGCAGGACAGCTTTCTACCCTATGTAGAGCGGGGAACCGTGGTGCTGGTGGGCGCCACGACCGAAAATCCGTCCTTCGAACTGAATGCGGCTCTGCTTAGCCGGACGCAGGTGTTGATCCTCAATCGACTGGATGCGGCCTCACTGAGCCAGCTTCTGAAAAGAGCCGAGAAGCTCGAAGGAAAAACCCTCCCGCTCACCGACAGCGCCAGAGAGGCCCTGATCGCCAGCGCGGATGGCGATGGGAGGTTTCTGCTCAATCAGGCGGAAACTTTGTTCTCGTTAGATATTGAGGATCCGCTGGACCCGCCCCAGCTGGCGAAAACCCTGCATCGCAGAATGCCGGTCTACGACAAGGACCGCGAGGGCCATTATAATCTTATTTCAGCCCTGCACAAAGCCCTGCGCGGTTCGGACCCGCAGGCTTCTCTCTATTATCTTGCCCGCATGCTGGTGGCCGGAGAAGAGCCGATGTATGTGCTGCGCCGGATCGTTCGGTTCGCCAGCGAGGATATCGGTCTTGCCGATCCGCAGGCGCTGGTGCAGGCGCTGGCAGCCAAGGATGCATATAATTTTCTCGGAAGCCCCGAAGGCGAACTGGCGATCGTCCAAGCCTGCCTCTATTGTGCGACGGCTCCAAAATCCAACGCGGTATATAAGGCGCAGAAACAGGCCTGGAAATCCGCCAGACAAACCGGCTCACTTATGCCCCCAGAAAATATCTTGAACGCGCCAACAAAGCTGATGAAGGATATCGGCTACGGTGCCGGCTATAGCTATGACCATGAAACAGATGATGGTTTTTCCGGGGACAATTACTGGCCCGACGACATGGCACCGGAAATTTTTTATCAGCCGGTCGATCGGGGTTTTGAACATAAGATCCGGGAACGGCTGGATTATTGGGAGAGTTTGCGTGATAAAAAAACTGGTTAGCATTTGTATCATCGGCACGTTCTTTTCTGGCAGCGCATTTGCTCAGGAACAGGAAACCGAGCGCTATGACCGCGCCCTCGCGGCGGGCTATAAAGCGCAATTTATCTGTTCTGGCCTGTGGAATGGCGGAAAATCGCTAGCGGATATCAAGGCAGACGAGTTGACCGGTATCTACGAAAGAATTGCCGACATTGTTCCGACGCTGACGGAAGAAGTGGATGCGACCCATCGCCAGGTGCGCGTGCGATTTGCCGAAGATGCGCCACCGCGCATGGCCATCTGGAATCGCAAAACGGGCTGTACCGGAATGCCGATTGGTTTCATCGGCCCAGCAAACGATGAAGCGGCAGTGCCGAGAGAGTTTTTTGACGAGAAGATTTGGCCGATGGGCGATGAGGATGCGGTAGCGCCAGTGTCGTTCCAATCAACCGCCTTTGAGACTGTTGCCGGACACGCATTTGATCCAGAATATTATGGTGGCAAAACCAGCGCCGTATTGGTTCTACAAAATGGCAAAATTCAAACCGAAAAATATAAACTGGGCCATGACCTTCACACCGCACAGCGGACCTGGTCGGTCGCCAAATCCATCGCTGGCACCTTGGTTGGCCATTCAGTCCAGCAGCAAATGGTCGACATCAACGCCCCGGCACAGATAGCGCAGTGGCAAACACCCGGAGACCCTAGAGCAGCGCTCACCATCGACAATTTGATGCGCATGACCAGCGGCCTGGTCAGCGACACCGCGGGCAATCGCACCGACCCTGTCTATATGGGCGGTGCCAGCGTGACGGAGCGGGCGACAAGCTGGCCTCTGCTGTACAAGCCGGAGACGCGCTTTCGCTATGCCAATAATGATATCCTGCTCGCGGTGCTTGCGACGCAAGCCCAACATCGAGACCGGAAGATCAAACTCGGGAACTATATGCCCGCCGAACATGATTTTGATCCGTTTGCCTTCTTTCAGAAGCTCGGTATGACCCGCACCTATGCGGAGACTGACTGGCAGGATCATTATATCCTCTCCAGCCAGGTTTGGACAACAGCGCGCGATCTCGGGCGCATGGGAATGCTCTATCTTAACAACGGAATGTGGAATGGAGAGCGGCTACTGCCAGATAACTGGCGGAAATATGTCAGCACGCCCTCCGGACCACAGTCCGAAAGTGGCAAATTTGGCTATGGCGCTACCTTTTGGCTGATGAATCAGTCCGAGGGAATACCGAAAGACACATTCGCAGGCTTTGGCAATCGCGGCCAATATCTGGTGATCATTCCTTCGCTCGATCTGGTGATCGTCCGGCGCGGCTATGACAGCGCTGAAAATCGTTTTGATATCGAAGCCTTCACGAAAGAAATTGTGGCGGCGATTGATTGATGAAGACCAGTTATCTGGCAGCCACCTGCACCGCCCTCACCGGCCCCTCATCGATCCGGATTGTCGAACAGCAGGCGCAGCCATTACAAAGCGACGAAGTGCGTATTCAGGTCCATGCGGCGGGCCTCAATTTTCCTGACCTGCTGATGACGCAGGGCAAGTATCAGTTTCGTCCGGAACCACCGTTTGTGCCTGGCCTAGAAGCGGCCGGAGAAGTGATCGAAGTCGGATCCGATGTGCGCTGCGTAAGAGCTGGAGATCGGGTCATGGCAGGCGGAAAGGGCGGCGCACTCGCGGAACAATGGGTCGTCCGCGAGGCAGCCATTTCTCCCCTGCCCCCGGCCCTCTCCTTCTCCGAAGGCGCCTGTTGGCAAACGGCCGCCTCCACCGCCTGGCACGCTTTGGTTGAACGCGGACATTTGCAGCCTGGAGAGAGCGTTCTCGTTCTCGGCGCGAGCGGCGGTGTCGGCATGGCCGCCGTCAAGATGGCAAAGCATCTCGGCGCGACGGTTATCGGTACTGGTTCCAATGCGGAAAAACGGCACGCGATCAATCAAGCAGGTGCCGATCATGTACTGGATTCTGCTGACGAAGAATTCGCGTCCCGAGTTAAGGTCTTCACGGAGGGAAAAGGCGTAGATGTCATTTTCGATCCGGTTGGCGGCGAACTTGCGCTAGCGGCGACGCGCGCGATAGCTTGGAATGGCAGATATCTCATTGTCGGTTTTGCAAGCGGCCAAATCCCCTCCTTTCCAGCCAACCACGCGCTGATCAAAACCTACAGTCTTATCGGCGTCCGCGCAGGCGAAAGTCCACGCCGTGATCCCGAACTCGCGAAGCGACAGAGTGCAGCGCTCGGAGAACTGGCAGCACAGGGTGTCATGATGCCGCATATTTCTCACCGCTTCCCCCTTACAGATGCGGAGCAGGCGCTGGCTGTGCTTGAAAGGCGGGAGGCTATTGGCCGGGTGGTGGTGGAATTTGTCACAAGGCCCTGATCTTTAGTAATTTTTATCTGCGGTCTTCGTATAAAAAATATTGATTCCTGTCCATTTCACGGCAGACGTGCTAAGAAAGTTTCAGACTAAACAATTAGTGAAATAGGGGAAGCAATATGGATGGGATGCGAATAGGCAATTATGCTCTGGATACGGAGCTTATGATGGCATGGGGAGAGAAGCTAGGCTTGGCTTTGATCATTCTCATAGGCACATGGGTCGTGGCGAGGGCCGCAAAATGGACCTTTGCCAAGCTTGTCGATAATGTGAAGTTTCTCCAACGTGACACCTCTTCCGGCGCTTCCGTCGGAGAGTCTCTCGGCAAGATTGTATCTTTGCTGATCTGGCTGTTCGGTCTTCTCATCATCCTGCGTGTTCTTGGACTGGGCGGCGTAGACGCGCCTATCCAGACCTTGCTGAACTCGATCATGGGCTTTGTTCCCAATCTGCTTGGTGCAGCCATCATATTCTTCATCGGAATAGTCGTGGCACGGATCGTCAGAGACCTTGTCGTAACAGCTTTGCAGACCGTCGATTTTGACAAATGGGCCAATCGCGGCGGCATTGATGCGGTTACCGGCAATTCGACGATCAGCAAGACAATCGGCACGATCATCTATGTTCTGATCATCATCCCGGTCGCGATACTGGCGCTGGAAGCGTTGAATCTGGAATCGGTTTCTGGACCAGCCAGCGATATGCTCCGCATGATCCTTGAAGCCATTCCGAACATCATTGGCGCTGCTATCATCCTGGGTATCGGCTATCTGATCAGCAAGTTCGTGGTTCAGATCATCACGGAAATTCTGCCTGGCCTCGGTGTCGATCAGTCCATGGCTGCGCTAGATATTCTGCCAGCAAGAACCACGCTGACTTCCGTGGTTGCAAGAATTGCCCAGGTTGCAATCATGCTGTTCTTTGCCATCGCGGCAATGCGACTGCTTGGTTTTGCAGAACTGACGTCAATCCTTGATCAGGTTCTCGAACTTGGCGGACGGGTCATATTCGGCGCAATCGTGATTGCTGTCGGCTTCTTAATTGCCAATATGCTCTCACGGATCATCGGCGGGGCCGCTGAAGGCAGCATGGCGTCAACCATAGTGCGCTATGCGACGATCATCCTGTTCACCTTCATGGGTCTGCAGTTCATGGGCGTCGGCCAAGAAATCGTGCAGACGGCATTCACGGCACTGGTCATCGGTGGTGCAGCAGCCGCTGCACTGGCCTTTGGTTGGGGCGGCCGTCATGTCGCTGGCAAGGTGCTGGAAGAACTGCACGCCAATCCGCCGAAGCCAAAAGCACCCGTGGCTCGCAAACCTGCTACTGCCAAACCAGCGGCGCGGAAACCATCGGCCAAAAAATAGGCGTTGAGCTTTGAACAAAAAAAGGGCGGGTCTACTGGACCTGCCCTTTTCTTTTGCCGGTTGATTCAGCTAGACCCTTTCGGTGCGAAGATTTTCCCATTTTGCGTGTGTTGACTGGTCGGGTGCCAAGACCGAGCGTCCGGGCGGTATCGCGGTAGCGATCATCGGGCCTGAAAAACCTCCTGCCCTGTTATCACCGGATCCGCGCTGGTCGCGAGCCGATGTTCTGACATGGCTCCAGCACTCGGCGGAGGACAAACGCGACCTTTTGATTGGCCTTGACCTATCGATGGCGCTCCCGTTTCTGGACAAGGGCGCTTATTTTCCTGAATGGCAGGAAAGCCCCGATAATGCGAAATCGCTATGGCGCAAAGTGGACGCGATGTGCAGCAACGATCCTCATCTCAACGCCACCAGCCTTCTGATTCATGCGCAAGCGAGCCGCCACTTTCGCCATGGTCGGGGCCAAGTCGGCGATCTATTCACTGGCGGCATTGGCCGATTGCGCGAAGTCGAACGCTATCAACGGGTGACTGGACAGGCCAATAGCGCCAGCTGTTTCAATTTGGTCGGTGCGGCGCAAGTCGGGAAATCCAGCCTGACAGGGATGCGGATGCTGCATCAGCTTAGTGGCGCGATACCGGTCTGGCCATTCGATCCCGTTCCCGAACGTGGCCCGGTCCTTATTGAAATCTACACAACCGTCGCGGCGTTGGCGGCTGGGCTCCCGAAGGGACGCAGCAAAGTCCGGGATCGCGAAGGCCTAAAGCAGGCCCTGAGCCGGCTGAACACCCCAACGCCCGCGAGGCTGGCGCGCTATGACGACCACAGCACCGACGCGTTGATCACCGCAGCTTGGATGAAGCAGGCGGCAGCCAATACCAGCCTCTGGAACCCACCCGCGATGACCGAGGAGATCGCACAAAAAGAGGGCTGGACCTTTGGCGTGGTTTGACGCTAATAGCGCGCAGCAAATCCAGTGTATGCCGAATTAGCTCAGCTGGTAGAGCAACCGCCTTGTAAGCGGTAGGTCATCCGTTCGAGTCGGATATTCGGCACCATTTTTGCGGATAAAAGTCGATCCGGGGGAGCGACGACCGCAAAAATCCCGCAGCCCGAGCAAGGGCTTCTTTCGACCATCTTGATATTTCGGCTGGCAAGCCAGCCGTCTAGCGACCGCTGAAAGGAAAGGCTGTCCGCCGTAGCTTTAGCGAAGGAGGACTTTATGCATTTCGCGTATATTCGGCGAAGCGAAACTGATCCTGATCAATATTATGTCGGTTTGGCGAAAGATGTCGAATCTCGTCTAAAAGACCATAATACTGGCAAATCGAGACACACCAAGAAGCACCTAGCTTGAGAGATCGTATCGATCCACGACTCCCCCGGCGAGAAAAGGCCGCCGATTTCGAAAAATATCTGAAATCCGGATCAGGTCGCGCTTTCGCCGAAAGACACCCTAGATAACGAATAAAAGCCCCGCCGGTTTTCCGGCAGGGCTTTCATCATGTCTTGTTCGCTTCAGATCAGAACTTGAAGCCGGCTCCGATACCGTAGCGACGCGGTTCCAGAGTGAAGACGTTGGTATACAGACCCGACGACTGATCCGTCACATAGAGACCGGTTTCGGCATTGCTATCGAATATATTCTGGATGAAGCCACGAACATACCAGCGATCATCGGTTCCGTTCAGCTGCATCTGAGCATTTGCCTGCGCATAGCCTTTGATCCGGTTGACGTTGCCGTTGAAGATGCTGCCGAAGCTTTCACCCGTATAAGCAAGGTCCACGCGTGGAACCAGGCTCATGCCATTGTCAAAGTTCATGGTATATTGCACGCCAGCAGAGAATTTATACTGCGGTGCCTGCGGCAACTGATTCCCGCGAATATTCTTGGGAATACCGGCAGAGTAATACTCGATCCCGCCAAAGGCTGCCGGGTCAACGCCTGCTCCGGCAAATGCACCCGCGGCAGCAGCTTCCAGCACGCCACAGATACCGAACGCGCCAGTTGAGGCAATACCGCCGTTCGCAGGGAAAGCGACCGTAGGCTGCAGACCCGCACCGGCCGCAAGAGGGGGTACCAAACCTGCATTGATCGCACCATTTATCGTATTGACGAACGCATTCACGCCCGCAGCATTGCCGGATCCGGAAGCCACCGCACAGTTTGATGCGTTGGTGATATCCTTGATGATAACCGCATCAGAGCGGGCACCGCCAAAGTCACGCGGATCGCTGTTGAACGTGTCACCCTTGACCTC
Organism: Sphingomonadales bacterium; assembly: GCA_024636595.1. Classification (GTDB taxonomy): domain Bacteria; phylum Pseudomonadota; class Alphaproteobacteria; order Sphingomonadales; family Sphingomonadaceae; genus Parasphingorhabdus. Next base: position 8,257 of record JAGXGT010000003.1, read on the forward strand.
GGTGTGCAGATAGCTGAAGCCCATGTTGATCAGCCAGTCCGGATCAGGGCGAATGACTGCCTCGACTTCCGCACCGTAGATGTCGGCATCAATATTTTCGTTCACAGCCGTCCGTGCAACAATCTTGCTGAGCTGCAAATCCTTATATTTGTAATAGAATGCCGTCAGATTGAGTTGCAGGGCACCATCGCCAAAACTGTTTTTCGATCCGATTTCGAACGCATCAACCTGCTCCGACGCGAACGCTTCCGGTACTGCAAAAATTGGCTGCAGCGGCGGGTTCAAGCCTCCGGACTTATAGCCCCGAGAATAGGAGACATAAACCAGATTGTCATCGGTGATTTTATAATCAAGCACCGCTCGTCCGGTGACCGCGCTTTGCTTTACCTGACGATTCTGGAATATTTGATTCCCGGGTGTGCCAGGGTCGGCATCAAAGGAACCAACAAACGGCGATTCAAACGCGTTGGTGGTTTGACTGTAAGGAACAAGGAAGTTGGCCAAGGTTGATCGCGCCTGAACCTTTTTCTTGTCGTCATTATAGCGCAATCCGCCCGTCAGCTTCAGCTTGTCGGTGATGTCGAAATAGACTTCACCGAACAGGCCATAGGACTTGACCGTCAGGTCATCCGTATTGTTGCGGTAATAGGGTGTACCGAGGAACGATGGCGGCACGCCGTTGGCGGCATTGGCAAGCGACGTAAAGCTGCCCAGCAGGCCGGTAACATAGTCGATCGCGAACGCATTCACATAATAGCTGTTCTCGGTCAGATGATAGTCGGCGTAAATGCCACCCACCAGAAAGTTGAACGGTCCGTCAAAGTCGCTGGAGATGATGGCTTCTGCCGACCAGCTGCTGTTCGTCTGATTCGAACGGTCAAATTGCAGCGGCGTTGTCGCACAAATGCTGTTACCGCCGAACGATCCCAAACCGATGGTATCCGTATCCGAAGTACACAGGACCCCACCCGGACCGTTTGGAATGATCGCAGAAGCAAGCGGTGCGAAATAGGCTGCGGGGAGACCCGGTATGAGGCCTGCAGCGGCAGCTGCCAGCGTATTGAGCGCAGGTGCATAAATATCCCTGCGGCCAATGTTATTATTATAGTCCTGCCGTGAATCGAGCTTTACCTTCTGGTAGGTTCCGGAAAGCTGAGCGCTGATCGGGCCAAAATCATGCTCGATCTTGCCCTGGAACGTCAATTCGCTGGTAAAATATTCGGGTGTGAAAGCTGTATTCACAGTTCGCGAATCGGCGGGAATGGAAACACCGGAATATTGGTCGGGGCCGTAAAGACTGCCGAGCGCAAAAACTGTCGGAATGCCTTGAGTTGCAAGGAATTCTTTTGAGGACAAGGCAGCCGTGAAGGTGGAGTTCGCATTGAACGATTCTGCGTTCCTCGAACTGTTCAGACAACCCAGAATACCTGTCGGGTCTCGTTGGCAATATTGTTTCTGAATCCGCATACGATTGTCGTCTTCGCGGAAATAGGAAGC
>JAGXGT010000045.1 GCA_024636595.1 Sphingomonadales bacterium
GCCAGACCCCAGAAGAACAGATAGGACATGAAGACGACGATGATGCCGCGCTGCAGATGGACCTTGCGCGCGGCCCTGCCCGGCATTTTGGGGCGCCGTGCAAAGAAGATCACGGAAACAATGGCGAGAGAGCAAAGCACCCGCCAGAGCAGCGCATTATAGGCACCGAGCTCGATTGCCAGGCTTTTCATCACCACATCCATCATCGCGAAGCTGAGCAGTCCGATAAGCACCGAACCTGCGGGGAGCAAAGGAGGAGCATCTTCCAGCTGCGCGTCGGCGGAAATCAGATCGGACATATATTATTCCATCAGACAAATGCTGTCGAAGCCGGTTGCTCGGTTATCGCTCTCTGTGCTTCGACAAGCTAAGCACGAACGGTGTTATCAGAGGTGATGCTTATCCACTGGTAACCGAAAATGGCAAGCGGGATCAGAGACCCATTTGCCGGACCGCAAGATCGCGCATGATTTCCTCGGAGCCGCCGCCAATCGCCATCACCTTGACCTCGCGATAGAAACGCTCGACCGGATTGCCGCGCAAATAGCCGGCCCCGCCGAGAATCTGCATCGCTTCGCTGGCGCAGAACTCGAGATCCTTGGTGGCACTGAACTTGGCCTTGCAAATCTGCGCGACCGGCATTTCGCCCTGATCGGCGAGCCAGCAAATCTGGTTCAGCCAGCCGTCGAGCCGGTCGACGCGCGCCGACATATCGGCGATCTTGTGGCGGATCACCTGATGTTTGATCATCGGCTTGCCGAAGGTCTCGCGCTGCTGCGCATAGGCGATCGAATATTCGAGCAGCACCCGCATCATGCCGAGACACTGGGCAACCATGCCGAGTCGTTCGTGGTTGAAATTGTGCATGATCTGGATGAAGCCGCGCCCCTCTTCCCCAAGCATGTTCTCCGCCGGGACGCGCACCTCGTCGAAATAGAGCGAGGCCTGATCCGACGCCCACCAGCCCATTTTCTTGTCGAGCGCGGCGCGCGAGAAACCCTCGGCATCCTTCTCCACCAGAAACAGCGAGATGCCTTGCAGGCCTTCGCCGCCGGTGCGGGCGCCGATGACATAATAGTCGGCGGTCATGCCGCCGGTGATAAAGGTCTTGGTGCCATTGATTACCCAGTGATTGCCATCCTGCCTGGCCGTGGTCTGCATATTGGCGACATCCGATCCCCCGCCAGGCTCGGTGATGCCAAGGCTGGAACCCTTATTGCCGAGCACGATATCTTTCAGGATGCGGTCCTTGATATCCTGCGATGCGAGCTTGTGGATCGGGCCGATCGAGATAGAGCGGCCGCCGAGCGCCGCCAGCGTGCCGCCATTATGCGCCCGCGCCGCTTCCTCGCCCCAGGCCGCGCGCATGAAGATATCGTCCATGCCGAGACCGCCATATTTTTCGTCAACGCCAAAGCCCCAGACGCCGAGCGCGCCGACCTTCTGGTGCAGTGCCCAGGGAATTTCGCCGGCCTCGTCCCATTCGTTGGCGTGCGGCTGCAATTCGGTTTCGGCGAAGCGGCGGCAAGTGGAGCGGAATTCACGGCGCTCGTCATTATCGAACGGTCGAAGCATATCTCTCTCCCAAGAGTTTAATCAGTTGATTAAAGCTGTATCGCTTCCAGCGCGGAACGCAAGGGGGTGGGGAGAGAAACCGGGCGCCGGGTCGCGCGATCGACATAGACATGGGTGAAGCTGCCCGCCGCCGAAGCGCTATCCTCGTCCCCGCGAAACAAACCGACACCGTAAGTGACGCTGCTGTTGCCGAGCCGGTCAACCCGGATGCGCGCCGTCACGTCGTCCGGAAGGGCGATGGGCGCGAAATAGTCGCAGCTGGTGTTGACGACCAGACCGATCGTGTCACCGCCGGTGATGTCGAGCGTGCCCTGCTCGATCAGATAGCGATTGACCGCCGTGTCGAACCAGAAATAATAGATGGCGTTGTTTACGTGACCATAAGGGTCATTGTCGTTCCAGCGGGTGGTGATGAGCGAGCCGGTGCGATAGTCGCTGCGGACCGGCGGTTCAGCCCTCGGGCTTTTACCAGGCGGCATCGTAGATCCTTTGGGCGTCGGCGAGCGTCAATTCTTTGGGATTGTTGACGAGCAGGCGAGTCTGCAGCATCGCCGCTTCTGCCAATTCGGTCGTGGCTTCCTTTGCGATGCCGATCTCGCGCAACTTGCGGGGCGCCTTCACCTTGACGGCGAGCGATTCCAGATAGTCGATAAACTCCTGCGCCCGCGCTTCGCTGCTGTTCTCGTTGCCGCGCGGGATGTCGAGTGCGTCAGCCAGTTGCGCGTAGAGCGGAGCGGCGGCTTCGAGGTTGAACTGCATGACATAGGGCATGACCAGCGCGTTGGAGAGGCCGTGCGGGACATGATAAATGCCGCCGAGCGGATAAGCGAGCGCGTGGATAGCGCCGACCGGCGAATTGGCAAACGCTTGTCCTGCCAGCATCGATCCGCGCAGCATCGCTTCGCGGGCCTCCATATTGCGTCCGTCGAAACAGGCGGTTTCGATATTGGCGGTGAGCAATCTCAACGCCTCGATCGCCAGCATATCGGAGACCGGGTTCTTGGCATTGCGGCCTGTGTAGGATTCAATCGCATGGACCATGGCATCGATTCCGGTTGCGGCGGTCACATCGGCGGGAAGTCCCAGCGTCAGTGCCGGGTCGAGCAACGCGACATCGGCAAACAGATAGGGCGAGACAATCCCGGCCTTGGTCGTTTCTCCGGTGGTCAGGATCGAAATCGCGGTCACTTCCGATCCGGTGCCGGAGGTGGTCGGGATCAAGATGGTTGGCAGGCCCTTGCGTTCGAGTGCGCCGACGCCATAAATGTCGGCAAGCGGCTGCGCGCCGTCGACCGCAAGCGCGGCAACCACTTTGGCGGTGTCGAGCGAACTGCCGCCGCCCAGTCCGATGACAATATCGATATCGGCGGCGAGCGCTGCTGCGATCGCTTGCCGGACAATCGACTCCGGGGGGTCGGCAACCACAGCGTCGAATATCACGACCTCCAGACCGGCGTCTCGCAGAGTCTGCTCAACCGGTGCAATCAAGCCCGCACCGACAATGCCCTTATCGGTGACAATCATCGGTCTGGATGCGCGCAGGGCGGCGATCTGTCCGGGGAGTTCCGCGAGACAGCCTTCGCCAAAGTGGAGCACGGGTACGGTCTGGAAGATAAAGTTTTTCATGAACCAGTCTTTTGCACCAATGGTTCTGCCGCGCAATAAAAAGGGGCCGGAAAAACCGGCCCCTGATTGTCTGGTGACATGCTGTCACCCGATTTTTTGCGATACTAGAACTTGCCGCGAAGGGTCAGGCCGTAGCTGCGTGGCTCCTGAACGAAGGCCGAACGCGAACCGGAACGGAGCACGGTGTTGAACGTCACACCGCGGGTCACTTCGTTGGTCAGGTTGGTCACGAAGGCTTCGATACCCCATGCGTCATCCTGGCTGCCGAGACCGGCGCGCAAGTTGAGCTTGATATTGCCATCCTGCTGATCGAACGGAACCGGAATGTTCGCTGCGAGATTGGCAGGATCAATCGCCTGGGTAGACGTCCGCCGATCACCTTCAAAACGCATCTGCGCGTTGAGGAAGTATTTCAGGTTGTTACCGATTTCATTGGTATAGGTAGCGCCTGCAATGCCCACGATGTCCGGCGCATTGGTCAGCGAATTGCCACACAAAGACACAACATTCTGATTGGTTTGTGTACCAGCACAATCAGTCGGATAATTGGCATCGGTGATCGTCAGAGCAGCGTTGACCGTGAAATGGTCGCTCGGACGGATCGTCGTTTCAATTTCCACGCCCTGGGTTTCCGCTTTCGGAACATTGAAGGTCTGGAACTGTGCGCCGGTGAATTCCAGAACCTGGAAGTTCGAGAATTCCTCGCGGAAGGCGGCCAGGTTCAAAGTGACTGCATTGTCGAGGAATTTGGCTTTCAGACCAATTTCATACGAGTCCACTTCTTCGGACAGGAAGCGCGGATCAGCGCCGCCAGCCGCAGCGGTGGAGTCGAGGTTGAAGCCGCCCGATTTATAACCGTGGGTAAAGCTGGCATAGACATTGATCGGATCGGCAAAGGCATAAGCCACTTTACCGGTGTAGATCAGTTCATTGTCGCTAAACTTGCTGTTAAATGTCCGCGGTGACGGCAAGACAGCCGCAAATGGCGCATCAGCTGGTGCGGTAAAGGCAAAGCAACCCAGACCGAAAAATGCGTTTTGCAGAGCAGACTGATTAGCGGCAGGCAAGCTACTCAGAAGAGTCTGAAGGCCGCCACCGGGAGAGATCTGGCCAACAATTGCCGGGCAGACCGGGTTATTGTTTCCGCCGCTGGCGAAGCTTCCGTCCTTGCTTTCATCCGAATAGCGCAGACCAACCGTCAGCTCCAGGCCATCGGCAACTTCCAGCGTGTTGTGCGTGAAGACCGACCAGCTCTTGCTGTTCTGCGTATAAAGATTGTTGTTGGTGACGGTCGCAGGATTGAAGCCGGTGATATTCTGCAGCGGGGTAGCGCCAAAGAAAATCGGGCTCAGCGGATTGAGGCTGGCACCGCCAGTGGCACCGCCAAGGATCGCTCCAACGAGCCGGTCATAATCTGCACCGAGCGCGAAAGACACATCCTGAGAAATGTCTTCCTTGGAATAATATCCGCCAACGAGCCAGTTCAAAGCGCCGCCGAAAGCTTCACCCTGAACGCGCAGTTCGTGGGTCATGGTTTCGATCGAGGTCTGATTGTCCGTCACGTTGAAGACATCGAGACCCGAGAAATCGGAATCATAGGCTTCGACCGCATCATATTCGCGATAAGAACCGATATAGATCAAGTCCGCGCTATCGCCCAAAGGCACTTCGATTTCACCGGTCACGCCCCATTGATCAAATTTCGTTTGCGGAGCGAAATTGGCGGTCGCGATGCGGTTGTCGGTTGCGATTTCAGCATTTGTTGTATCGAAAGGATTTGTCGGGACAACCGGTGCAGCCATGCCGCCGCGGGCACCCAATCCGACCGCTGCGAACAGGCCAGCGGTTTCAAGCGGCGATTTCAGGACTTCGACGGCTGCACAGCAACCGGCGGAGCTCTTGGCATAGTCAGCGATCAAACGACCGCGGATGCCACTGTCGGTTTCAAAACCGAGCTGTCCACGGATCAGATATTGGTCGGTGCCGTTCGATTCACCAACTTTGGTGCCGGTCTTGTCAACCACGGTTACATAGCCGTCACGCTCGCGATAAGCGCCAGTGACGCGCAGGGCGAGATAATCTTTCATGATCGGCACGTTGACCGCACCCTGAACGCTGTAGAGATCGCGATTGCCATAAGTGGCATTGGCGAAACCGCCAAATTCGTTCAGATCAGGTCGGACGTTGGTGATGTTCAAGGCACCGGCAGAGGTATTGCGGCCGAACAGCGTGCCCTGCGGGCCGCGTAGAACTTCGACGCGTTCGACGTCGACAAATTCGGAAAGCGCGACACCCGGACGGGACTGATAGGCACCGTCGATGAAGATACCGACAGCCGATTCAAAGCCAATGTTGTTGGATGTCGTTCCGACACCGCGAATCCGCAGCACCACCGAACCCGACGCCAGCTGGGCGTTGGATGTCGAGAAGCTGGAGGATACGTTGGTAATCTGGCCAACATTGACAACGCCCTGGCGTTCCAGCTGGACCGGGCTGACCGCGGTCACTGCAAGAGGAATGGCCTGCACGTCCTGTGCACGGCGGGTCGCCGTCACGATGATGACATTATCGTCGAAAGTTGCGGCTTCCTGCGTTTCGTCCTGGACGTCCTGCGCAAAAGCGGGGGTGGTCATGGCGGTTGTGCATAGCGCCGCCATGAGGAATTTATGGATCGTTTTCATGTATATACTCCAGTTGAACTCGCTGCCGTTTTCGCCAATTTCCTGGGGGGATGGCTTATTTTTACGGCAGCTGCGGGGCGTCCGTCGTTTAATTGAACCATTAAATCAAGCGGAGAAGGGCAGATACAGGCCGATTGCACAGCAGGCGTTGTAAAAATGTTACATTCGATTGGCGAGAACGACTATCATCTCGCCATACTGTATCTGTCCGGATCAGCGGGCATCGATTTGCTCGATGGAGCGCATTTTCATCTGAAATCACTCTTGGCGGTGCATATCATCGCCGCTAGAGAAGAGCGAACTCAAGCTTAAGGACCCTCAATGCCGCAACTCATCCTGCTTCGCCATGGCCAGTCGCAATGGAATCTCGAAAACCGCTTTACCGGCTGGTGGGATGTCGATGTCACCGAAAAGGGTATCGAGGAAGCCAAGGCTGCTGGACAGCTGATGAAAGAACGCGGCATTGACCCGAATGTCTGTTTCACCAGCGTCCAGACCCGGGCGATCAAGACGCTCAATCTCGCGCTCGAGGAAATGGGCCGCCTGTGGCTGCCGGTGGAAAAAAACTATCGGCTGAACGAGCGCCATTATGGCGGGCTGACCGGGCTCAACAAGCAGGAAACCCGGGAAAAACATGGCGACGAACAGGTTCATATCTGGCGCCGCAGCTTTGATACGCCGCCGCCGCCAATGGCATCGGACAGCCCCTATCAAATGTCGAATGACCCGCGCTACAAGGGCATTGAAGTGCCGTCGACCGAAAGCCTGAAAGATACGATCGCGCGGGTGCTGCCTTATTGGAAAAGCCGGATCGCACCCGAATTGCAGAATGGCAAGAAGGTGCTGATTTCGGCGCACGGCAATAGCCTTCGGGCGCTGGTCAAGCATCTGTCCAAGATTCCGGATGACGAGATTACCGGTCTGGAAATCCCGACCGGCCAGCCGATTGTCTATGAACTGGACGATGATCTGGGCGAAATCGAACGCTATTATCTGTCTGAGCGATAGCCTCCCCAAACAATAATCTCAGACCTTATTCAGGCTTGTCTTTTGCGCGGTACATGGCGGCATCGGCGCGGGACATGAGCGCGTCCGCCGTATCTTGAGGGCCCACAAAGCAATAGCCGATCGAGGCGCCAAGGGGCAAAGCCTTGCCATCATGGACCAGATTTTCTGCGCGGAATTGTTCGAGGAGAAAGTCGATCTTATCCACCACCTGATCGCCATTCAAATGGTCGAGCAATAAGCCAAATTCGTCGCCGCCAATCCGCGCCACCACGTCTGTCATCCGGGTGTGGATTTTCAATAATTCGGCCAAACGCACAAGCAACGCATCACCAGCAGCATGACCATGCTCGTCATTTATCGCCTTCAGCTTGTCGACGTCGAGGAATAGCACGGCACAATTGTCGCCATATCGCCGACAGCGCTCGACCCGATTTTCGAGGCTTTCAACAAAAAAACGACGGTTTGAAAGTCCGGTAAGCACATCATGATAAGCGTGCTGCTTCATTTCAGCGAGTTCCTCTTTCAGCGCAACTATTTCCTGCTCCAGTATAAGGCAGTTAGCACAATGTTGATGATGGCTTGCACGATGCTGTTGCATTTTATTTACGATTCCCAATCGTGCTGAGACATATATTTATATATATTTCAAAGCACAACAGGATTATTCGTGCCCTGCACGCTAAATCATTTACTAACCCATATGAAATTAGCCCGTTATCTCGGCGATAACTTGCCGGCGGCAAATTTCAGAACTCCCATATGTGTCATTGCGTCCGCACCCATTCCCGACTAAACGGCATTGCTTCCGCAGTATTTGTCAGGGGCAAAAATGGTCGAAGCACCTCCTCCGGTAGGAATAATCATGGGTAGCCAGTCAGACTGGCCAACGATGCAGCTCGCGAGTGACATTCTGAACGAACTCGGCATATCCCATGAAGCGAAGATCGTGTCGGCCCACCGAACGCCGGGCCGTCTTTATGACTATGCGACGTCAGCGGTAGAACGCGGGCTGAAAGTGATCATTGCGGGTGCTGGCGGCGCGGCCCATCTGCCCGGCATGGCGGCATCGATGACCCGAATTCCGGTGCTCGGTGTGCCGATCCAGTCCAAGGCATTGAGCGGCATCGACAGCCTGCTTTCAATCGCGCAAATGCCCGCGGGCATTCCGGTCGGAACTTTGGCGATCGGAGAAGCAGGTGCCAAAAACGCGGCCTTGCTGGCCGCAGCCATACTTGCCAATTCAGACCCGGCATTGGCCGAACGGCTGGACGCCTGGCGCGCGGCGCAGACCGAAGCCGTGGCCGACCAGCCCGAATAACCAGATCTTATGAAAACACTCCCTCCCGGATCAACCATCGGTATATTGGGCGGCGGCCAGCTCGGCAGGATGCTGGGCGTCGCGGCGGCGCAGCTCGGTTACCGCTGTCATATTTATGCCCCCAATGCCAACAGCGTGGCGGCGGAAGTGGCGGCGGAGTTCACTTGTGCGCAGGATGACGATATGGCTTCGCTGACCCGCTTCGCCGAGAGCTGCGATGTGATCACCTTTGAATTTGAAAATGTGCCGGTCGGTCCGCTGCACCAGATCGAGGGATGTGCGCCGCTGCACCCACCGATCGCGGCGCTGGATATCGCGCAGAACCGGGTCGCCGAAAAGAATTTCGCCCGCGACCACGGCGGCACTACGGCGCCCTTTTCGGAAGTCAGTGATCGTGCCTCACTCGACAGCGCGATTACGGAGATCGGCGCGCCGGCGATCCTGAAGACCATTCGCATGGGCTATGACGGCAAGGGCCAGTCGCGCATTCAGCCGGGCGATGAACTTGACCAGCACTGGGATGCCGTGGGACTCCAGCCCTGCGTCGCCGAAGGGTTCATCACATTCAGCCATGAATTTTCGGTGATCCTGGTGCGGGCACAGAATGGCGAAATCCGCTTTTGGGATACACCGCACAATATGCACCATGACGGCATCTTGGCGGTCTCGATTGCGCCCGCGCCCGACGCCATATTGGACCAGCAGGATGCCGCTCGCGAGCTCGCCGCGAAAATGGCAGAAACGATGGATTATGTTGGCGTGCTGACCTGCGAATTTTTTGCCACCACGGACGGGCCGGTGTTCAACGAGATGGCCCCGCGCGTGCACAATAGCGGGCACTGGACCATCGAAGGCGCCGTCACCAGCCAGTTTGAAAATCATATCCGGGCGATTTGCGGGCTGCCACTGGGTGACACCGGCCTCGCCGCGAAAAAGGTCGAGATGCACAATCTGATCGGGGCCCAGGCGGATGACTGGCAGGCGTTGCTGGGCGATGGCGCCAACCACCTGCATCTCTATGGCAAGGGCGAGTGCCGACCGGGCCGAAAAATGGGGCATGTCACCAAATTATATTTCTAATTTGCAGTCCGGCGGAACTGCGCTAGTCGTCGCGCATGAATCATCCTGAAATCATTTTCTTTCTTGCCCGCGCCGACAATGGCGTGATTGGCGATGGCGATAGCATTCCCTGGCGACTGCCCGAGGATCAGCGGCGGTTCAAGCGGCTGACCATGGGCAAGCCGATGATCATGGGCCGCAAGACCTTTGACAGCCTGCCCGGCCTGTTGCCCGGGCGACGCCATATCGTGCTCAGCCGGGACAAGGCCTGGGAAGGCGATGGTGCGGAGGTCGCGAGCAGCGTCGAGAAAGCTCTGAAAATGGCCAATGCACCCCATATTGCGGTGATCGGCGGTGCCGAAATCTACAAGGCGTTTCTGGGCAAGGCCGACCGGATCGAACTGACCGAGGTGCACAGCAAGCCGAAGGGCGATACCAAGATGCCCGCGTTTGACGAAGCCGTCTGGGAGGAGACGGCGCGCGAGGATCATGACGGAAAAAATGGTCAGCCCGGCTATAGCTTTGTCACCCTGAAACGAAAGTTGCCATGAAGAAAATCGTGCTGACACTGCTGGCTCTCGTTGCGATTGCGATCGGTGCCTTTCTGATCTTCGGGCCGGCATGGTTCGAGAAGCAGACCAATATGGTCGATGGCAAGCCGCTGCCGGCCATCAGTGCCGAGGCGCAGCGGCTGCACGACAACCTGATGATCGTCGATCTGCACGGCGACACCCTGTTGTGGAAGCGCAAGATTACCGACAGTGCCGACTATGGCCATATCGATCTCCAGCGGATGGAAGAAGGCAATGTCGGGCTGCAGGTTTTCTCCAGCGTGACCAAAACACCGCGCGGCCAGAATTACGACAGCAACAGCGCCGATACCGATAATATTACCTTGCTGGCGATCACCCAGTTGCAGCCGATGCGGACCTGGTTTTCTTTGCTCGAGCGGCAGCTTTACCATGCGCAGAAACTGGGCCTGGCGGTGAAGGACAGTGGCGGGGCACTGGCAAAAATCAGCAATGCCGCCGATGTCGACGGGCTCGTCGAATTCCGCGCCCGTGATAAACGGCCGATCGGCGTGATGTTCTCTGCGGAAGGTCTGCAAACGCTCGAGGGCAAAAGAGCAAATCTGCAGAAGCTCTATGACTCGGGCATGCGGATGGCGGGGCTGGTGCATTTTTTCGACAATGAGCTGGCCGGATCGATGCACGGCGAGAAGAAGGGCGGGCTGACCAAATTCGGCCGGGCCATCGTCCGCGATATGGAGCTGAAGGGGATGATCGTCGATATCGCCCATTCGAGCCATGCGACGGTTGCTGACATTCTAAAAATGGCGAAGCGGCCAGTGGTCTCCAGCCATGGCGGCGTGCAGGCAGTGTGCGGGGTCAACCGCAACCTGACTGATGCGGAAATCAGGGGCGTGGCGGCGACCGGCGGGGTCATCGGCCTCGGCTATTGGGACGGCGCGATGTGCGACACCGATCCCAAGACCGTCGCCAAGGCGGTCAAGCATGTCCGCGATCTGGTCGGGATCGAATATGTCGCGCTGGGCAGCGATTTTGACGGCGCGGTGACGACAAGATTCGACACCAGCGGTATTGTCCAGATTACCCAGGCGCTGATGGATGCCGGCTTTACCGAAGCGGAAATCCGCGCGGTGATGGGCCCGAATGCGCTGCGGGTGATCAAGGCGGGTATTGAGCCGCTGCCGAAACCCGGCGTTGCGCCGCAGGGCGAAGTAACCCCCGCGACGCCGCTGGTGGTCAAGCCCGGAACCGATGCCCGCGAACTGGTTACGGAATAGAGGCCGGTCGGTGCGGGCGTGACGAACTGGTTGCGCACGCCTCTACCAATGCACCTTGATTGTCATTCCGGGGCTTAGAAATGCTTGAAAAACAGCATATTTTTCATCAGCATTTCTTGGATCCCGGAATCCACCTCTCGTCCAGACAGCCTGAAACTGGATTCCGGACAGCTAGATTTCCTAACCAAATCATAGATTTGGAAGAAATCTGCTTCCGGAATGACAATTTGTAGCTAATGAACATCCTATGCAACGACTGAACGGAAAAAACCGGATTGAAGGCGAGCTGCGCGGGGCGATCATTGCGCTGGGCAATTTCGACGGCTTTCATTTTGGCCATCAGGCGGTCGCCGGCAAGGCACTGAGCTGGGCGCGCGATGAAGGCCGGCCGGCGATTATCGCTACCTTTGATCCGCATCCGGTGCGCTTTTTCAAGCCCGATCTGCCGCCCTTTCGCCTGACCAGTCTGGCCCAGCGCCAGCGGCTGTTCGCCGATGCCGGGGCGAGCGCGATGCTGGTGTTTGAATTTGATGCCGGGCTGGCCGGGACGACGGCAGAGGATTTTGTCAGCAAGTTGCTGGTCGAGCGCTTTGGCGCGGCGGGTGTGGTCACCGGAGCGGATCTCACCTTTGGCAAGGGCGCGGCGGGCAATATAGATGTGCTGAGTGAATTCGGCGCGGCGTATGGGCTGCGAAGCGAAGCGGTCCGGCCGATCAGTGATAGCGATGATGTGATCTCCTCCAGCCGGATTCGGGCGGCGCTCAAAGAAGGACATTGTGAGGAAGCGAACCGCTTGCTCACTCGCCCGTTTGCGATCCGGGGCAAAGTTATTCATGGCGACAAGAATGGCCGGCAGCTCGGCTATCCCACCGCGAATATCGATATGGGCCAATATTTGCGCCCGAAATACGGGATTTATGCGGTGAAGGGACATCTGGCCGATGGCCGGATGCTGAATGGCGCGGCCAATCTGGGTATTCGGCCAAGCTTTGATCCGCCGAAGGAATTGCTCGAGCCCTATTTCTTTGATTTCAGCGAAGATCTTTATGGCCAGACGATCGAGGTTGAGCTGCATCATTTTCTGCGCGGGGAGCAGAAGTTCGATGATCTGGAGGCGCTCAAGGTGCAGATGGCGAAGGATTGTGACCGGGCGAGAGCGTTGCTGGATTAAGAGTGTCCGTTAGTGGTGAGCCTGTCGAACCACGCCTCTTGTCGCAAGGCGCCCTTCGACAAGCTGAGGACTAACGGCAGAAAGGCTCACCACTAACGGTTTTAGTCCACCCAGTTTATGCGCGCCGCAACCGCATCAAATCCCGCTTGCACCCGCGCCCCGCCTCCCCTAATCCCCGCGATCATGACCGATCCCAAAGCAGATTATAAAGACACGGTTTTCCTGCCGAAAACCGATTTCCCGATGAA
>JAGXGT010000009.1 GCA_024636595.1 Sphingomonadales bacterium
ATCGCATAGCCGTCAAAGCCGATCTCGATCAAAGCCTGTGCCGATGCCGCGCGCATGTCCTTGTCCAGCGAGCCCTGCTGGATTCCGAACAGCGCCGCTTTCGCCGCATGCTCGGTGCCGCTGTCAAAGCCGTCGCGCGAGCGCTTCGCCCAGCGCATCGACCGCTCCATCGAGGCCAGTGCCTCCTCGCGCGTCGCGCCATTCTTCGTGCATTCGTCAAAGGCCATGACGATATCGCTGCCCAGCAGCCGCTGAATCTCCATTGACCGTTCCGGAGTCAGCATATGGCGCGACCCGTCGAGGTGGCTCTGGAACTCGACCCCGTCCTCGCTCAGCTTGGTCAGCTCCGACAGGCTCATCACCTGATAGCCGCCGCTATCGGTCAGGATCGGACGGTCCCAGTTCATGAATGTGTGCAGACCGCCAAGCCGGGCCACCCGCTCCGCTCCGGGGCGCAACATCAGGTGATAGGTGTTGCCGAGAATGATGTCAGCACCGGTCGCGCGCACCGTTTCCGGCTTCATCGCCTTGACCGTAGCCGCCGTGCCCACCGGCATGAACGCAGGCGTGCGAATATCGCCCCGCTGCATATGTATTGTGCCGGTTCGCGCTTTGCCGTCGGTTGCGGCGATCGAGAAGGAAAAGCGATCAGCCATGCAGATGCTCGCTCTTCGCTTCGAGACCAGATTTTACGGCCTCGATTTTGTCTTTTTCTGGTGATCGTGTAACCATTGGCCTGTCCTGTTCGAATGTGCCCATAGCTGTGCAGGATGGCAGCCTATTTTCAAAGACCTAAATCGGGAGAATCTCATGACGAAAGCTACGAAACTTGGTGCAGCCGCATCTGCGCTGATCGCGGCGGCTGCTCTGTCCGCCTGTTCCGGCGGAACCAGTGAAGCAACCAGCGAGAACGCGGAAGCAACCACTGCCGAGGTGACCGAATTCACGGCAGCGGAACAAGAAAAATGCTTTGGCATCGCCAAAGCGGGTGAGAATGATTGCGCTGCTGGCGAAGGCACGAGCTGCGCCGGAACCGCTGTCCTCGACTATCAGGGCAATGCCTGGAAATATACCGAAGCGGGCGAATGCGAATCGATCGGCGGATCGCTGACCGAAGTCGCTGACAACGACCCTCCAGTTCCGCCGGCGGCAGCTCCGGCTGAAGGTTGAGTTTTCCGGAGATTGAAAAAGGGCGGCTCATCGGGCCGCCCTTTTTTGTGTCTCCTTGCCTCGGCGCCTAGCCCGGCAAGCCGCTGATCGACTTCATTTCCATGAAATCCCGCAGACCGTAAACGCCGCCCTCGCGGCCATTGCCGGACTGTTTATAACCGCCAAATGGCAGGCCCGGAGCCGGTCCCCAATTGTTGATGATCACCATACCGGCTTTCAGTTGCGGTGCCACTTCTGCGGCCGCCGCGGGATCGCCGGAAATGACGGCGGAAAGACCATATTCGGTGTCATTGGCAATCTCGATACCTTCATCGAGATTATCGTAGCTCATCAGCGTCACCACCGGACCAAAAACCTCTTCCTTGGCAATCCGCATATCGCGCGTCACGCCGCTGAACAATGTCGGCTTGATATAATAGCCCCGGTTGACATTGGTCGGCAGGTCGGTGCCGCCGGTTTCCAGCGTGGCACCCTCGTCAATCGCCGACTGGATCAGGTCCTGGATCTTGCCATATTGCGCCTTGTTGACAACCGGCCCCATATGGCCGCCTTCGACTGTGGGGTCGCCCACTTCCTGACTTTCGACGATAGACTTGACCACAGCGATAGCTTCGCTGTTCTGGTCCTTGTGGACCAATACGCGGGTTGGCGCGATGCAGCTTTGGCCGCTGTTGACCATCACCCCGGCAATGGTCGGCGGCAGGACTTCTTCCAGCTTGGCACCGGGCAAAACCAGATTGGGCGATTTGCCACCCAGTTCCTGATGCACGCGCTTGACCGTATCGGCAGCGGCTTTTGCCACCAATATGCCGGCACGGGTCGAGCCGGTGAAGCTGACCATATCGACATCGGGATGCGAGGAAATCGCTGCGCCCACCGTTGGCCCGTCACCCTGCACCAGATTGAACACGCCCGGCGGAACGCCTGCGGCATCCATGACCTCGGCGAGAATCGCGGCGCTGCCGGGGCATTCCTCGGATGGTTTCAACACCATCGTATTGCCGCCCGCCAGAGCCGGAGCCACTTTCAGGGTGATCTGGTTCAACGGCCAGTTCCACGGCGTGATCATGCCAACCACACCAATCGGTTCATAGACGATGCTATTGGCACCGACCTTTTCGGAAAATTCGAAATTCTTCAGCGCTTCCAGCGTTCCCATGAAGCCGCCAAGACCGGCCGGGGCCTGCGCGGCATTGCCGAGGCTGACCGGAGCGCCCATCTCGACCGCGAGCGAGGCGGCAATATCGGGCATGCGCTTTTTATATTCTTCGATGATCCGCTCGAGCAGGGCAATCCGCTCTTCCCGCGAGGTCTGGCTGAAGCTCTTGAACGCCGCCTTCGCTGCGGCCACGGCGGCATCGACATCGGCCCTGGTGCCGAGCACGATTTTGGTGCCGGGTTCCTCGGTCGCCGGATTGATAACCTGATGCGGCGTACCGCCGATAGAATCGACCCATTGGCCATTGATGTAATTCTGTTCGTAGCTATCCATCGTCATCTCTCCATTTTTGTCATTGTCTCGTTGCGGCGGCTATGCCCTGATTCCCCTTGTGGTTCCAGTAGCAAGTTCGACAGTACGGCCCGATCGCCCCGACCATAGCGAGCCGGAGAATATGCCCGCTACCATGATCCCGCAACGCGGTCTCCGCAAAGCCGATCTTGACAGAAAAGCGCGCTATTCTTTTCTGTAACCTTTGCCTGAAAGGCACTAATTTCCGCCATTTTACGGCCACCCACCATCCGCCTAGTGTAATCTTCCGTGCGGGCCGGGTCATCCGCGCCGAGCCAGGGCGAGCGACCGCAGCGGCTGCGGGGCACCGGGTGGGAGCATATCCGATGGGCGGGGCTGTAGGAAAGGGGGAATAGGAACATCTTGGCGGGGCAATCAAAGCGCGCTAAAAACCCATAAAGTCATCGACCCAGATGCATCAAATCTGGTGGCTAATGCACACCCCTCCTTGCCATCCAGAGGCAGATGCATCGCAAAGAAACTTAATGGTCATAGTCCGCACATTGGAGGCATGTGAGGCCATGATCCCTCCACATATCTACGACGGACTGGCGGTCATCTACAACAAACTCTATTGAAGCTCCTTGGGTGAGCAATTCACCCAACATTTCTTGTTTCACCACATAGTCTGGTCGACGATCATCGCTCTTGCGCATAATCAGTTTGTCAAAAGAAATATTGTTGTCGGCAAGCCATCTCTTCGTGGGTTCACGATAGAGCTCGGGCCTGCCTGTTACAATTACGCAATGATACTGTTTAGAAGCCCGAATCACTCGATAGAGATTTACAACGGGTTGGTTGGGAACATCATAGAGCATTCCATCAAAGAAAGCGGCCCAATTGCGCGGCTCTTCATCTAAAAAATGGCGCCGGTGATCGATACAGGCGAGTGTGCCATCGATATCAAACAGTACCTGGCTGACCTTTTCATTCATAAAATATCACCACTTCATTTAAGCCATAATTCCCTCAAACATGTACAAGGTTGACGTAAAATGGAAGCCCACCAAACTTGTTTGAAAATGGTTGAAAGACGCGAGTAAATATCTGAATATAGACAACGCATTTATAAGAACATTTTTTTCTAAGCTTTATTAACCTATTACATGGCTCACAGCCAGCTCTGCCAAACAGTGAAGGAGTGGAATTTTGTCAAAGAAAATGGGTCCTCCATTAGATAAGGTTTTGCCAGCTGTTTACATTGATTTTCTGCACGGATTGGAAAGAATTCTAGGAACAAAAATCTACCTTTTTGGGGGATGGGTGACTGCAGGTATTCTTCAGAAATCATACTTTGGAGATATCGATATTGTTACTGAAGGTTCACTGCCCCGAATCAAGAAAGCGCTTAACCTATACGGCCTTAAGTTTAGCATCAATCCGCATGGCACGGTTAGGGTGCGACTCTCTGATGGAAACTTTTTGGATATAAACTCCCTTAATGTCAAAGGTACAGATTTATCCGTGATTGATTTTTTAAGATCCAATACTTTTTCGATCAATGCGTGCGGGATAGACGTGTCCCAAGACTGCTACATTAGCAGCGATCTTTGCTTTGATGATCTATCGAGCAAGCACTTCCGAATTGGTGAGCAGGCGCACCTCCAAGAACAACGACCTTTGTCAGTGCTGCGTAGTTGGCTCACACTCCAAGATAGTTATGGACTAACCTTTATTGATACCACAGGTAACGATAGGCAGAAGATGATTGACCTCGAACTTGTCTGGCCTTCAAGCAATCTGCGAGAGCCCAACCCGCTACCAGTTTTGAAGTCGGTAATAGAGAAGTATTTACCTCCTTTCATGGATATCTACACCGCCAAAGGCGCAGTGAGATGCTCTCTGCTGAATGAATTCACTCTTTGGGATGATGTAGACGTTTTGATACGCTGCGATTTGTCGACCATCATCAACCACTTTGAATCGATTGAAGTAGAATACTCTCTCAATCACTACGGAAACCCAAAGCTGCTTCTGCCGGAAGGGCAAAGTGTTGATGTCATTCCAATTGGGGCTGAAGGTCGGCTTACCGATATCCTGTTCGACTTCTTCCATCATTGCGACCGCGTTCTCTGGAGTTGGCAAACAGAGGATATATGCGACCCCACATCCGCCCTAGAAGACGTGATAAGCAGGCAACTTAGATTTTATGCTGGCCCAATTGATAAGTATTCCGAGGAGGACTTGGCATACTACGCCTTGAAAACCGTGTACCTCTCAATTAGACATGGCATGCAAATGGACGACCGCTCCTTTCATCACATAGAATCACCTCAGGCGTTCACTCCGCATCATCATCGGCTCTGTGTGGCAATGTTGAAAGAGCTGAGTTCAATTTTATCAATCGGCCAAACTCATCATTGGTTGAGGTCGATTGATCAGAACATGAACAGCAGCGCTGTTAACATGTTCAAGATGTACTTTAATGATTCAACTCATCTCGGCGATAAGCCTTGTGGTTTATAAATCTATAACAGCACCGAAAATCAGTGCAACTTGAATAATACGGGCGAGCAACATGCAACCTTATAAATATGATATAAAGCGATTTCTGCTTATATCGGCGTCGCTTGGCATTTTGTCGAATTCGGCATTTTCCGCGTTGACGACCGCAATGGGCTTATCATATATCCTAAACATCGGATTTGCGACATCCGTTGTCGGGCTTTTCTGGTTTTTATTTGATCAATTTTTTTGGCGGACAAGAATATTCCAAAAGCTTGGGATTTCGGAACTCCCCGACTTGAATGGTGTCTGGGTTGGTGAAATTGATCGTTTGGGTGAAAACAAGCCACACCGCTTCGAACTTAGAGTTTTTCAAACTTACTCGAAAATCTCAATTCAGACTAACAGCGGTAATTCCAAGGGCAATAGTATCTGTGCGATGTTCCTAACGGATGAAACAAGGAGAAACTTTGACATTGTGAATTACTGGTCTAGCCGAACGAAATCTCGCGATCCGAACACTGATCATCACGAAGAGTTTAAGGGTCTATCTCTGATCGATATTCGATTGCGCAACCAAGAGATTTATCTCGAAGATTACTACTTCACGGATAGAAATCCACCCAGCAAAGGCAAAGTGATGTTGAAACGCCTTACCGACAGCCAAGCTCGCTCTTTGGACGAGAAATCCGATTTGACGAACTCAGCACAACTTGAGGGCCAACCAAATCTGTGCGGCAATCAAGCTGCCCTCGCTCCAAGTGAAACAATGAGCCAATTGAAACAACAACATGAAAACGATCCGTCGAGTGCAAGAATGCTTGATTGCGAGATTGAAATAATGAGAAGCAATTCAGGTGTAGAGTACCTAGCCTGCAGA
Organism: Sphingomonadales bacterium; assembly: GCA_024636595.1. Taxonomy (GTDB): domain Bacteria; phylum Pseudomonadota; class Alphaproteobacteria; order Sphingomonadales; family Sphingomonadaceae; genus Parasphingorhabdus. The sequence continues at coordinate 6,006 of JAGXGT010000009.1, forward strand.
ATCGTAAAAGAGGATATCCGTTCACTCATTGAGCGCACGGCGACATTGTTGGGAGAAAGGTACGAAGAGTTCGAAGCGAATAGGGTGGCTCGTGATGGCTCAGATTATCATATTACAATTGTAAGTCCGCGTGAATATAATAGCCGACCAAAATATCGCAAAAAAATGCTTGGCGACGAGGCTGGGAACCCAATTAGATTTGAAGCTCTCGGCCTTGGCAGGATATCTAAGGACGGTAACGAAGCATACTATGTCGTCTTAAGTTCGGAGCAAGGCGCGACTCTTAGAGAACGATATGGACTTGACACGCGCGACTTTCATATAACAATTGGCTTTTCGCTGGTTGATGTCCACGGAGTGGCAAAGGATAAGGGCACGCTCATATATCCCTTAGACGGAACGTGAGTGCGAAATTCATGGCATTCACCACCCACGCTTTACCCACACCGGCATACAGCTTTGTGTACTTCCGGCAGCAAACGGAATGGCAGTAGGGTAAGAGTTATGGTGCACTTAGAGGACTCGAACATCTGACCCCCGCACTACGAATGACCGGTTCACGACAACAACAAACTAGAATCCCCATAACTGTAAAACCGATACCCCCCGGCAATCGCATGCGCGTAGGCCGCCTGCATCGTCTCCAGCCCCATGAGCGCGCTGACCAGCATGAACAGGGTGGATTTGGGCAGGTGGAAATTGGTCATCAGGCCGTCGATCGCGCGGAACTTGTAGCCGGGGGTGATGAAAATATCGGTGTCGCCTTCGAAGGGCTGGATGATGCCATCTTCGCCGGTTGCGCTTTCGAGCAGGCGGAGGCTGGTGGTGCCGACGGCGATGATCCGGCCGCCTGCTTTTCGCGCTGCATTGAGACGGTCGGCGGTTTCGGCGTCAATCCGTCCCCACTCGCTGTGCATCTGGTGGTCGTCGGTTTCGTCGACCTTGACCGGCAGAAAGGTCCCTGCCCCGACATGCAGGGTCAGGGTTTCGCTGCCGACGCCGGCTGCGGCCAGCGCGGCCAGTAATCCGTCGGTAAAATGCAGTGCTGCGGTCGGCGCCGCCACGGCGCCTTTTTCCCGGGCGAACATGGTTTGATAATCTTCGGCATCGCGTTCATCGATCGCCCGCTTGCTGGCGATATAGGGCGGCAAGGGCATGGTGCCGGCGCGTTCGAGCAGCAGTTCGACCGGTTCCTCGCCCAGGAAGCGCAGGATGAAACTGCCGTCGTCGAGCTTGGCTTCCGCTTCTGCCGAAACGTTCATGCCGAAATCGACGGTCTCGCCGACGCGCAGCCGCTTGGCGTTGCGGATGAACGCCTGCCAGCGCCGCAGATCGACTCGCTTGTGCAGCGTCGCGCCGATCCTGGCGTCGCCGCGCGTGCCGGTCAGTTGCGCAGGGATCACCTTGGTATCGTTGAACACCAAAATATCCTGTGGCCCGAGCAGGTTTGGCAAATCGCTGACAATATGGTCGGATATGCGGTCGCCAGCGACGCTCAGCAGTTTGGCGCTGTCGCGCGGGACGGCTGGGCGCAGCGCGATACACTCCGGCGGCAGGTCAAAGTCAAAAAGATCAACGCGCACGGGCCGTACTAGGGATTGATCGGCGCGTTCAGATCATCCACCGAAATCGGCGCTTCGGACGTGCTAGTGCCGGCGCCCGGCAAGACCGGCGGCTTGTTGTCGGCGGCAATCGAAGCCTGCAATATCCGGCTGGGATTCAAGGGTGGTTCGCCGCGTGCGATTGTGTCCACATATTCCATGCCAGAGGTGACGCGGCCGAACGCCGAATATTTTCCGTCGAGCGAGAAGCGCGGATAGAAGAGGATGAAAAACTGGCTGTTGGCGCTGTCTTCGCTTTCGGAGCGCGCCATCGAGACGACGCCGCGCAGATGCGGGAACTTGTCGAATTCTGCTTTCAGGTCGGGCAGATCTGAGCCGCCGGTCCCGGTGCCGGTGGGATCGCCGGTCTGCGCCATAAACCCTTCGATGACGCGGTGAAAAATCTGTCCGTCATAAAAGCCCTGCCGCGCCAGCGTTTTGATCCGCTCGACATGATTGGGGGCGAGCGCCGCAAACAGCTGGATCGCCACCCGACCGCCAGTGGACAGGTCAAGATAGAGAATATTCTCTTCAGCGGGAACCGATGCGGCGGCGGGCGCCTGCTCCTCCACTTCCTGCGCATGGGCGGTGCCGGACACCAGAAACAGGGCGGAGAAGGTCAGAAATAATCTACGCAGCATGGCATACTCGCTTGGTATCAGGGGTTGGGAACGCAACTAGCCTTTGGACGATTCTACCTTTCACTGCAATGAATTGCTGGTGATGGCTATTGATCGCCCTTGAGACCAATCTTCTGCACCCTTGCGGTAATTTCGTCGGCGACCAGCGGCGTCACGAACTTGTGAATCTCGCCGCCGAACATGGCAATTTCCTTGACCAGACGCGAGGCGATCGGCTGCAACGAGACATCGGCCATCAGAAACACCGTTTCAATATTGCCGTTGAGCTGCTGATTCATGCCGGCCATCTGATATTCATATTCAAAGTCGGCAACCGCACGCAACCCGCGAACGATCACGCCGGCCCCCTGCTTTTCGGCGAATTTCATCAGCAGCATATTGAAACCGACCACTTCCACGCCCTCGCCCAGATCGGCGGTTTCCCGGCGCACCATCTCGAGCCGCTCCTCGTCCGTGAACATCGGCGACTTCGATGGGTTGGTGGTCACGCCGATGACCAGCTTGTCGACCAAGCGCATGCCGCGCTTGATGATATCCATATGGCCGAGGGTTATGGGGTCAAAAGTCCCCGGATAAACGCCGATTCTCATGTCTTGCTCCCCGACTAGCGGTCTCTTGCGATTGTATATTCGGCGATGGCGCGCAGCAAATCGGCTTCTGCGCCATAACCACTCAAATGGGATTTGGCCTGATTTGCCAGTATCTGCGCCTGCTCTTTTGCCCGTTCCAGCCCCATCAGGCTCAGAAAAGTCTCCTTGCCGGCATCGGCATCCTTGTGCAGCGCCTTGCCAGCTTTTTCCTCGTCGCCTTCGACGTCCAATATGTCGTCTGCAATCTGAAAGGCGAGGCCGAGGTCGTGGGCATAGCCGCGCAGGCTGGTACGGCCTTCGTCGGGCACCCGGCCCAGGATCGCTCCGATTTCAACACAGGCGGCGATCAGCGCGCCGGTTTTCAGCTGTTGCAGCCGGGTCACCGTCTGAAGATCAAAGGTCGCATTTTCCGCAACCAGATCCATCATCTGGCCACCCGCCATACCAGCGGGCCCGGCGGCTTTGGCGAGACAGGCGGTCATCTCGGCGCGAACAAAGGGGTCATGATGGGTGCGATCGTCAGACAGCAGTCCAAACGCCAACGCATGCAGCGCATCGCCGGCGAGCACCGCCGTCGCTTCACCAAAGGCAATATGGGTGGTCGGCTTGCCCCGGCGCAGGTCATCATCATCCATGCAGGGCAGATCATCATGGATCAGCGAATAGACATGGAGCGCTTCGACCGCCGTCGCGGCCCGGATGGCGCAGGATTCATCGACATTGAACAGTCCGGCGGTCGCCATCACCAGCAATGGCCGCAGCCGTTTGCCGCCACCGATCGCGGCATGGCGCATCGCCTCGTACAATTCGCTGCGAGCGTCATCGGGGACTTGCAAAAGCGAGTCAAACTGCCGGTCGACAGCAGTGGCTACCCGACCCATCTCCCGAAAAAGATCCGAATTATTGTTGGCGGCCAATGGTTCAGTCCGCATCAAAAGGCGCAGTGGCTTGCGG
>JAGXGT010000046.1 GCA_024636595.1 Sphingomonadales bacterium
CTTCATAGGTCAGGAACAAGCCGGAGTTGCTCGCTGAGCCGTTGATATTGTGACAATGGGCGCAATTGACATCGAGATAGCCGCGCGCCCGATCGTTCAGCGGCGCGCTGGTCTCGCCCCAAACCGGCACGCGATAGTCGACCGCGGGTTCCTGATCGATCAGCCCAAGCCGCGCAAATTCCGCCAGCTGCCCGTTATGGGTCAGATTGCGCGCCTTCGGCCCGATCGGCGTCACTGCACCCGACAGGGCGTGGCATTCCTTGCACTGGTTCTTGTTGGGCACGCCATAATTGATCGACCGCACCTTGCCTGACGGGTCGGTAAACGTGACCGGAATCCGTTCCCCCGCGACCTTCAGCCTCGCCTCCGTCTGCTGCTCGTTCCAGACATAGGGCAGCGCCAGCCAGCCATCGGCCCGGTGCAACAGCACCCGGGTTTCAAGCAAGCGCGGCTTGCCGTCGATCTCATAGCCAAAGCTCTTGATCAGCGCCGCCCCCACCGGCAAGTCCAGCAGCCCGTCGCCATTGGCTTTCGCCTGCTCACCCGGCGGCACATAGAGGAACCGGTATTTTTCCGCATAGTCGGTGAACAGCGGTGTATTCAGCTGATAGGGCACCACCCGTTCATTGGGTTTCCAACCGGCGCTATCCTTGAAGAACCGATAGTCCGACAGCATGCGCGGCAGGCCATCGGAAAGGATCACCTCGTCGGCCACCGCCCCCAACTCCGGTGCGCCCTCCCGCGCCCCGGCCGAAAAGGCCAGAACCACAAGAGCGCAGACGGAAACCAGCAGACGCATTATTGAACAGCATCCTCCATCGCCTGGGGCAGAGTGATCGGCGTCAGCTGCCGGCCATCAAACGGCGCGCTCGCCCCCGCCACCAGCGACGGCTTGGCCTCGGTCAGTGGCTGGCCCGGCTTGGTCAGACCCATCGACAGGATCGCCACATCGTCGCCGATCTGGATATTTTCACCCGTGCCATCCTCGATAATCGGCGGAATCGCGCCGCCAAAAGCGGCTTTCAACTGGTCGCCACCGGGAAAAGCCGGCTTGTAGCCTGCCCGGCCATGATCATTTTCAAACACCCGTACGCCGATCGGCTTCGGGTTATATTTCGGGTCATTCTGCTCCTTGGTATAGGAGACGATCAGGATATTGCCGGTGCCATTTTCTGCCAGCCGGTTGCCGAACACCTCGACATCATAATGCGACATCACCATTATCCCCATGCCGGTCGGCACTTCCCCGACAATATTACCGGCTGGCGCGAAATTGGGGGTGTTGTTTTCAACCACAAGATTGTCAAATACCCGAACATTGCGGCCACCCTGTTTCGGAATATTGGGCAGATCGAACACCAATATGCCGCCGGTATTGTTGACTGCAATATTGTTATAAACGTCGGCACCGATGCTGTTTTCGATCTCGATCCCGGCGACATTATATTTCGCCACGCTGTTGCGAACGATGATATTTTCCGACTGTCCGACATAGATCCCGGCGTCGGAAGATCCGATCGTGGTGACGCTGTCGACCAGCACATTCTTGCTTTCCACCGGATAGATCGCATAGGCGCCATTTTCCGGATGCGGCCCGCGGGTCCACTCGACCCTGACCTTGTAATAGACGATATCGTCCGCGCCCTTTGACTTGATGCCGTCGCCCTTGCTGTCCTCGATCGCAAAGTCGCGCAGCACGACATGGTCGGACGTTACCAGCAGGCCTTCGCCAGCGCCCAGCTGCCCGGCAAAATTGAGCACAGTCTGGTCCATGCCGGCGCCGCGGATGGTGACATTATCGACATCGAGCGACAGGCCGTCGACCAGATCAAAGCGGCCCGCGCCCAGTTCGACGACATCGCCCGGTTCGGCCAGGATCAAAGCTTCCTGAAGCCGTTCCTGCGCATCGGCGCCGGGTGCGACGGTCACGGTTTTTGCGAGTGAAGGGGCACTCAGGCAGAGCGCGGTGGCAACCAATAGACTGCAGATCATATCTCTCTCCTACAAGAAACAGAGATACTGCCGCAAAATGTCGTCGCTGCCAAGGGCATTGACATGAATGTCAGTAGTTTAGAAGCCAGCGACCTCAGCCGTCCGCCAAAATCCATTCGATCGCCGCATCGGCGTGAATCTCGGTACTATCGTAGATTGGCAGGATATTGGCCTTGGTGTCGATGATCAGGTCCAGTTCGGTAGAACCCAGCACTACCGCCTCGACATCGCCCTTGGCGATGTTGGTGATATAGGTTTTCATCGTCCGTTCGGACTCGCGCTTGGCCTGATTGAACATCAGTTCCTCGTAGATGATCCGGTCGATCTCCTCGACCCGCTCTTCGTCGGGTGGAGTCAGGGCTATCCCTTTGCCAACCAGACGTTTGCGATAAAATCCCTCGGTCATCACATTTCGGGAACCAATTAAAGTCGCGGTTTTTATGCCATCGGCGACCATCTTGTCGCCGACGCAATCGGCGATATGCAGGATCGGCACGCCCACTTCCGGTTGCACCTGATCATAGATTTTGTGCATCGCGTTCGAGCAGATCAGAACCGCCGTCGCGCCGCTATGCTCCAGCCGCTTCGCAGCCCGGGTCATCGGTCCGGCCGCTGCATCCCAGTCGTCATTGGACTGCAGCCGTGCATAGTCACTAAAATTCACGCTTTCGATTAGCAAATGCGCGCTGGCAAAGCCGCCCAGCCGCTTCTGCACACTGCTGTTGATCCGGGTGTAATAGCTGGCGGTCGATACCCAGCTCATCCCGCCAATCAGGCCAATTTTCCGCATTGAAATACAAATCCCTGAAATAGTCATACCTGGCGTCTAAAGCGCCTTGACTATTTCCTCGCACATTTTCTTCGCATCGGAAAGCAGCATCATCGTCTGGTCCATATAAAAGACCTCATTGTCGACCCCGGCATAGCCGACCCCGCCCATCGACCGTTTGACGAAGAATATCGTCTTGGCCTTTTCGACATCAAACACCGGCATGCCGTAGATCGGCGACCCCTTGTCGGTCTTCGCTGCGGGATTTACCACGTCATTGGCGCCGATGATGAACGCGACATCGGCCTGCGCGAATTCGCTGTTAATATCCTCCAGCTCGAACACCTCGTCATAGGGCACATTGGCTTCGGCCAGCAGCACGTTCATATGGCCCGGCATCCGCCCTGCGACCGGGTGGATCGCATATTTTACGCTGACGCCCTGCTCTTTCAGCATATCGCCCATTTCACGAAGCGCATGCTGCGCTTGCGCCACGGCCATGCCATAGCCCGGAATGATGATCACGCTTTCGGCCTGTTTCATCATATAGGCCGCATCCTCGGCCGAACCGCGCTTCCACGGCCGGTCAATCTTGGCAGCGCCGTCGCTCGGCCCGGTGTCCGCGCCAAAGCCGCCGGCGATCACGCTGATAAAGCTGCGATTCATCGCCTTGCACATAATATAGGACAGGATCGCGCCGGACGAACCGACCAGCGCCCCGGTAATGATCATCGCGGTATTGCCAAGGGTAAAGCCCATCGCCGCTGCCGCCCAGCCGGAATAGCTGTTCAGCATCGACACCACCACCGGCATATCCGCGCCGCCGATCGGAATGATTAGCAGGAAACCGATCAGAAAGCTGAGCCCGACGATGGTCCAGAATATCGCGCCTGTGCCAACCGTCGGCGCAATCGCGAAATAAGCGGTCAGGCCGATGATCCCGGCTAGCACGCCCAGATTGAGGACATGGCGCATCGGCAGCATGATCGGTGCCCCCGACATATTGCCGTTGAGTTTCAGGAAGGCGATGACCGAACCGGAGAAGGTAATCGCACCAATGGCAACGCCAAGGCCCAGTTCGACCCGGCTGACCGTCAATATTTCACCGGTCGCATCCAGAATGCCAAAGGCACCGGGATTGAGATAGGCGGCGATACCAACCAGCACAGCGGCCATACCGACCAGCGAGTGAAAACCGGCCACCAGTTGCGGCATATCGGTCATCGCGATTTTGCGCGCCGTTATAAAGCCGATGCTGCCACCGATCAGGATCGCGACGCCGATTTCCGGCAGGCTGGCAATGCTGTGAGTCACCAGGGTGGTCACCACCGCGATCAGCATGCCGACCATGCCATAGCGGTTGCCCGCCCGGCTGGTTTCGGGAGAAGAAAGGCCGCGCAAAGCCAGAATGAACAATACGCCCGCCACCAGATAGGCTGCGGCCACCCACGGATTGACCGGCTCGCCCGATGCGGCAAGCGCAGGCGAACTGGCGAAAACCGTCATCCCAGCGAAGGCTGGGATCCAACGCAATCTCGATGCAAGCCGGCCTTGCTTGTTCAGAAACGCACCCATTATTTGCGCTCCTTCTTCTTGTACATTGCGAGCATCCGCTCAGTGACGGCAAAGCCGCCAAAAATATTCACGCTAGCCAAAACCACGCCAACCAGACCCAGCCATTTGGCGGTCTGCCCGCCATCCGCCTGCGACCCCGCCGCCGCCGCTATCAGCGCACCGACAATGATCACCGAACTAATCGCATTGGTCACCGCCATCAGCGGCGTGTGCAAGGCCGGGGTCACCGACCAGACAACATAATAGCCGACAAAACAGGCCATCACGAAAATTGACAAGATACTAATGAAATCCATAATTCACTTCCGTTTAATCCTCCCCGCTAGCGGGACGGAGGGCGTTTCGTTTAAACGCAAATTTCTGGAAACCCGCAAAACCAGCGGCACAAATCATAAATCCTCCCCATTCATGGGGAGGTGGCCCGCCGAAGCGCAGCGCAGGAGGGACGGAGGGGGCGTGCCACTGGACGCAAAATTAGGGAAACTCGCAACAATAGCGCCAAGACCAACACCCCCACCACCAACCTGCGGTTGGCCCCCCTCCCCGCGAGCGGGGAGGATTTTAGGAGAGAGGAATGAAACAATGGCCATTACCAACCGCTACTTCGCCAACAACCGCTCATTCACAACCTTACCATCCTTGGTAAGCCGTATCCCCACCGTCACTTCATCATCATCGGGCAGCACCGGCCGCTTGGCTTCTTCATCCCAATAGGCGCTCAGAAAATTGTACAGGTTGCGCGCAAACAAGGCCGAGCTGTCCGCTGCCATCTCCGCCGCGATATTGCTCGCGCCGATAATCTTGACGCCATGTTTCACGACCACTTTGCCGGCAACAGCGCCTTCGACATTGCCGCCTTGTTCCGCCGCCAGATCGACAATCACGCTGCCGGTCCGCATCGTCGCGATCTGCGCGTCCGAGATCAGACGCGGTGCCGCGCGGCCGGGGATCAGGGCGGTGGTGATGACAATATCCTGCTTGGCGATATGGGAAGAAACCAGTTCCGCCTGGGCCTTCTGATATTCCTCGCTCATTTCGGTGGCATAGCCGCCCGAGCCTTCGCCCTCGATACCTTCGACCGATTCGACAAAAATCGGCTTCGCGCCAAGCGACTGGAACTGCTCCTTGGTGGCGCTGCGCACATCGGTCGCACTAACCTGCGCACCAAGACGCCGCGCCGTGGCGATCGCCTGCAGACCGGCGACGCCGACCCCCATGATAAAACAGCGCGCGGCCGAAACCGTGCCCGCTGCGGTCATCATCATCGGAAAGACGCGGCCATATTCATTCGCCGCCAGCAGCACCGCCTTGTAACCCGACAGATTGGACTGCGACGACAATATGTCCATCGATTGCGCGCGGGTGATCCGCGGCATGAATTCCATCGCCAGCGCATCGATGCCCAGCTTGGCATAGTCATCGACCCGCTTGCGCTCGCCAAACGGATTGAGGCTGGCCACCAGCCAGGCCCCTTTTTTGATGCCCTTCAACGATTGCGGATCGGGGCCCTGCACGCCCAGCACAATGTCGGCGTCCTTCAGCACGGCGGCACGGGTTCCGATCGTCGCGCCCATGTCCTGATAATCCGCATCAGCAACCGCAGCAGATTCGCCCGCACCCTTTTCGACGGCCATGGTGGCGCCCAGAGCAACGAATTTCTTGACCGTTTCAGGCGACGCGCTCACGCGCGCTTCGCCAGAGGCGAGCTCCTTCAATACCGCAATTTTCACACTAGATTCCAATCCGTTAGGAAATGAGAATGACCACCAATATCGCTACCACAGCGGTCGCAATGGTACCCACCTTCAGCATCGACAGAAATTTCGCGTAGGTTTCCTGCGCTGTGCCCAATTCATTATTCGCTGTCATGATATCCCCATTTTTTATTGCAAAACTGGCCCGAGGTGTAACCTTATATTACCGACGGCTCAAGTCCTACCCACCGTCATTTTGGATAGAATATTTATCCATCCCTTAATCGGCTCTTTACCGGTTGCCGCTATAAAAATGGTTCATTCTGGGACAATCGGGACAAAAATGGCACAAAACGGCACAAAATTACTGCTGCTTATCGACGATGAGCCAGCGCAATGCCGGTTGATTTCGGCACTGGCCTCGCGGGCCGGATTTCGCACGATCTATGCTCGCGACGCGGAAACCGCGATTGCGACGCTCGGCACGCAGGACGGCATGATGCTCGACGCGATCATCCTCGACCATTGGGTGCCGGGTTCTGAAGCCACCGAACTGATTATCGAACTGAAAGCCCGCCGGCCCGCTTTGCCGATTCTGATGCTCACAGCGGTCGGATCGATTGCCGAAGCCGTTGACGCCGTCCGTGCGGGAGCCACAGATTATCTGATCAAGCCGGTCGCCCCCGAACTGATGCTCAAGGCGCTCGACGCCGCCGTCAAATCGTCCCGGGAAGACGGCGAATTGCGGCCGCTCACCGAAAAAATCTCGGTGCCGCTCGAATTTGAGGAAATTGTCGGCGCTGCCCCCGCTTTCCGCGCCGCACTGGCCATCGCTGCCAAGGCTGCTCGCGCCCGGGTGCCGGTATTGATCGAAGGCGAAGGCGGAGTTGGCAAGGAAGTCATTGCCGATGCCATTCACGCCGCCAGTCCGCTGTCTCTTATACACATCT
>JAGXGT010000047.1 GCA_024636595.1 Sphingomonadales bacterium
CGGCAAGCCGATCGACACCGACCGCCACTTCATCATCTGCGCCAATGTGCTGGGCAGCTGTCTCGGCAGCTCCGGTCCGGCGACCGTCAACCCCGCCACCGATCAGCCGTGGGGAATGGATTTCCCGGTGATCACCATCGCCGACATGGTCCGGGCGCAGGCGATGCTGCTCGACCATCTCGGGATCGAGCGCCTGCACGCGGTGATCGGCGGCTCGATGGGCGGGATGCAGGCGGTCAGCTGGGCGGCGCTCTATCCGGAACGCGTCGCTTCGGCAGTGATCATTGCCTCTGCCGCGCGCCATAGCGCCCAGAATATTGCCTTTCACGAAGTCGGGCGGCAGGCGATCATGGCCGACCCACGCTGGCGCGGCGGCGCTTATTATGCCGACGACGACCCGCCGAGCAGCGGCCTCGCCGTCGCCCGGATGGCCGCGCATATCACCTATCTGTCGGAAGCCGGCCTGACCGAGAAATTCGGCCGCCGGCTACAGGACCGCGAGGCCAAGACCTTCGGCTTCGACGCGGATTTTCAGGTGGAATCCTATCTCCGCCATCAGGGGATCAGCTTTGTCGACCGCTTCGACGCCAACAGCTATCTCTACATCACCCGGGCGATGGACTATTTCGACCTCGCCGAGGCGCATGGCGGGGTGCTGGCCAATGCCTTCAAGGGCTCGAAAACCCGCTTCTGCCTGATCAGCTTCGACACCGACTGGCTCTATCCGACCAGCGAATCGCGCACGATGGTCCACGCGCTCAACGCGGCGGGGGCAGAGGTCAGCTTCATGGAATTGTCCAGCCCGTTCGGCCATGACAGCTTCTTGCTCGAAAATCCCGAGATGAACCGAATCGTCGACGGCTTCCTGAAGGCGGGAGAGGGGCGATGACCGAAGGTCCTCTCATGTCCTGTCTCTTGCGGAAGTATTTGCTCGCGCGAAGCCGCGAAGCCGCGAAGGTTGATCGGAATATAGTCTTCTTCGTGCCTTCGCGGCTTCGCGCGCAAAAATCTTCGGTCTCCCGTTTCATCGAGCACGCCGCATGACAAAACTCCGCCCCGACCTGCAGATCATCGCCGACAATATCGCGCCCGGCAGCCGGGTGCTCGATATCGGCTGCGGCGATGGTGCGCTGATGGCGGCGCTGCGCGATCAGAAGGGCTGCGACGCGCGCGGGCTGGAGATTGACCCGGCCAATGTCGCCAGCGCCGTCGCCAAGGGCCTGTCAGTGGTGCAGGGCGATGCCGACACCGACCTCCGCACCTATCCGGCGGGCAGCTTCGACTATGCGGTGCTCAGCCAGACGCTGCAAACCACCCACCGGCCCGACATGATCCTCGCCGAACTGCTGCGGATCGGCCAGCAGGCCTTTGTCAGCTTCCCCAATTTCGCGCACTGGCGCATCCGCATGTCGCTGCTGCTGCGCGGCCGCATGCCGGTCACCCGGCTGATCCCGCAAAGTTGGTACGATACGCCCAACATTCACCATGTCACGGTCGACGATTTCCGCGCGCTTGTGCAGGACGGCAAGTTCACCCAGGAAGGGCAATGGTTTCTGAGCGGCGACAAGCAGACCGGGCGCAGCATGGCCAATTTGCTGGCCGAACATGCAGTGTTCCTGTTGCGGGGGTAACGTCGTCATCCCAGCGAAGGCTGGGATCCAACCCAATGGCAGTGAGTTTCCGAAGCTTGGTTTAGGCCCCAGCCTTCGCTGGGGCGACAACAGCTATCTTGACATTGTACAACAATAGGTACAGAAAAAGCCCATCATGTTGATGGAAAATTTCTCGAAGGCCCGTGCCAATCTGAAGGCATTGATGGATCGTGTCGTCGCCGATAAGGTTGCGATAAAAATCACGCGTCAAAATGGTGAAGCGGTGGTGATGATTTCCGAGAGCGAATGGGCCGGTATGGAGGAAACCATCCACCTCCTTTCTTCGCCCGAAAATGCGCGTCGGCTGATGGAGGCAATACGGGGTCTTGATGCCGGTGGAGGCGAGGAACACGAGCTGATTTATCCGTGAAGATTACGTTCTGGCCGACCGCGTGGGAAGACTATTGCCACTGGCAGGATAATGATCGCAAGTTGCTTGATCGCGTAAACACCCTAATCGAAGAATGTCGACGTCACCCTTTCAAAGGAACCGGCAAGCCTGAACCGCTTCGCGGTCAGCTAAAGGGCTGGTGGGCGCGAAGGATTACGCAGGAGCATCGGTTGGTTTATCGGGTAAGTGGCGAAGGCGATGCACAAGCGCTGGAAATTGCGCAGTGCCGATATCATTATTAACTAGGGTGGGTTCATAGTGAACACCGTCATCCCAGCGAAGGCTGGGATCCAACCCAATGGTAGTGAGATGCCGGAGCTTGGTTTAGGCCCCAGCCTTCGCTGGGGTGACGAATAATCTGGACGAGCCAACACCCGCAAATTGCCCTCACCCCCGCTGCACCTCATCCAACCCCCATGCGGCGAGTATCGCCAACCCGCTCATCCCGGCCATCACCGCCAGGACAACCTCACCGCCAAACATATGCGCGACCAGACTGAAAACCCCGCCGGCCAGCAACAGCAACCCGATCACCGTATTCGACAACGCTGTATAGGCGGCTCGCGTATCTTCATCCGCCATATCGACAAGATGCGTCGACCGCCCGAGCCGCACGCCCTGATAGGCGATCATCAGGCCGAACAGCAGCACCGGCAAAATATATCCGCCCGCCAAACTACCGGCAAAGGCAAGCCAGCTTGTCGTAGCCAAAATGATGGCCGCGACCAGTGCCGAGAAGATCAGCACCTTGCGGCTGGACCCGTCCGACAGGCGACCCCAGACAAAGCTGCTCAACAGGCCGGCCAATGCGGACGCAAGCACCAGAAAACCCAATTTGTCATAGCCTTCTCCGGCCCGGCTGCCGACGGCAATCATGAACGGCGGGGCCAGAGCAGTGGCGGTCAACAGCCCGCGGGTCAGGATGAAGCGGCGCAATTGCGGATCGGCGCGCAGATAGGTGAAATTGGCCAGGGCTTCTTTCAAGGCGGTTTTGCCGCCATCCGTGGCGCCGGGCCGTTCCTTGAGAGTGGCGAACAGCAGTGCGCTCGCTATCCAAGCCCCGCCGGCCAGAAACAGGCCACCAATAACCAGCGTCATCCGGTCGACCAGATGGAAGGACAGGGACAGGGCATAGACGATCACGGTTACCGACGCGATCGAACCCGCCAGCCCGGTGGCAGTGCCGCGCCGCGACTTGTCGATGGTCTTGCCGAGTACGTCCTTGTAGCAGACCGAACAGACGCTCCGCGCCAGCGCCAGTATCGCCAATGCGAGGACAATCGCCCAGCCCGCCGTAGCGCCGGTCAGACTGGTCGCGATAATCGCGATCGCGGCAGCCGCAAGGCCCTGCACCGTCGAACCCACCGCCCATGCCCATTTGCGGCGCGGAAGCTTGCGCAAAAAGCCCGCTGTCAGTAGCTGCGGCAATAACGCGCCCGCTTCTCTGACCGGTACCAGCAATCCGATAAGCGCAACCGGCGCGCCGAGTGAGGTCATCAGCCAGCTCAGCACCAGTTTTGGGTCAACCAGCCCATCAGCACTTTTGGTAAGGGCGAGCGCACCCACATGCTTGAAGAAATTGCCCGGCTCTTGCTGGCACGCGCTTTCCGGAATATCGGCGCAGACGCGACCTTCGTCATCTATGACGATCGCCTGAAAGGCTTTATCGGTCGTTGATCGGCTGGCCATGGCCGGGTTTTACCCGACTAGCGCTCGCGTGTCGCGCTGAACGTGATCTCGGGATTGCGCTCTTGCTGGTAATTCACATCCCAGGCCGATTTCGCCAGAAACACCAGATTGTCATCGCGGTCCTTGGCGAGCGAACTCTGGTTGATATTGGCAAAGGCATTGACCGTCGCCTCGTCGCCGCCGATCCAGCGGGCGGTTTCGAACGGCGCGATTTCGAGATAGGCGTCGACCTTATATTCTGCTTCCAGCCGCGAGACCAATACCTCGAGCTGCAACTGGCCGACCACGCCGATGATCCAGTTGGCACCGAGCTCGGGATAGAAGACCTGCACCACGCCTTCTTCGCTCAGATCATCTAGCGCCTTGCGCAATTGTTTGGTCTTGGTTGGATCGCGCAGAATCACGCGGCGGAGGATTTCCGGAGCGAAATTGGGCAGGCCGGTAATCCGTACCTGATTCTTTTCCGATAAAGTATCGCCGACCCGCAAGGTGCCGTGATTGGGAATGCCGATAATATCGCCCGGTTCCGCCGTGTTGGCAATTTCCCGGTCCTGGGCGAAAAACAGGATCGGCGAGTGGATCGCAATCGGTTTGCCGAGACCCGAAGGGATCAATTTCATGCCGCGCTTGAACTCGCCCGAGCACAGCCGCATGAAGGCGATCCGGTCGCGGTGCTGCGGATCCATATTCGCCTGAATCTTGAAAATGAAACCGGTGACATCGTCGCTCGCCGGATCGATCGGAGCCGGTTCAGCGGGTTGCGGGCGCGGCGATGGCGCATAGTCGGCAATCGCCTCGATCAGCTCTTCGACGCCAAATTGCTTGAGCGCGGAGCCGAAATAGACCGGTGTCAGATCGCCGTTCTGATAGGCTTCCAGATCAAAGCTGCTATAGCCGCCCTTGGCCAGCTCGCCCTCGCTGGTCAGCCGTTCGAGCGCGCCTTCGCTGAGTACGTCGGCCAGTTTCGGATCATCCAGTCCGGTAAATTGCTGGGTCACGCCGTCATATTGTTTGCTGTTGCCGGTCGGCTGGTGCAGCTGGTTGTTGATCAGATCATAGACGCCCTCAAACTGTCCGCCCATGCCGGTCGGCCAGCTCATCGGGCAGACATCGAGTGCGAGCTTGTCGGCAACCTCGTCGAGCAGTTCGAACGGATCGCGGCCTTCGCGGTCGACCTTGTTGACAAAGGTGATGATCGGCACGCTGCGCATCCTGCAGACCTCGAACAGCTTCAGTGTTTGCGCCTCAATCCCGCTTGCCGCATCGATCACCATGATCGCGCTGTCGACTGCGGTCAGCGTCCGATAGGTATCCTCGGAAAAATCCTCATGGCCCGGCGTGTCGAGCAGGTTGAAGACAATGCCGTTGCGTTCGAAGGTCATGACGCTGGAGGTCACCGAAATGCCGCGCTGCTGCTCGATCTTCATCCAGTCCGATCGCGCCCGCCGGTTGTCGCCCCGCGCCTTGACCTCGCCCGCCAAATGGATAGCGCCGCCCTTCAGCAGAAGCTTCTCGGTCAGCGTCGTCTTACCCGCATCGGGGTGAGAGATAATCGCGAATGTACGGCGAGGTTTGGTCATGGTTTCTGTTTCTCGTTTCCGCGTTAGCGGAGCCATAGTAAAATTTGTCACGCGAAGCCGCGAAGGCACCAAGATTTCAAGGCAACCCGAATCTCTTCGTGTCTTCGCGACTTCGCGCGAAACCAAAAAAGATCGGGTGCAGCTATCGCTGCAGATGCGTGATAAAACTAGCCCCTCAATTCCGCGCCCAATTTTCCGGCACTGGCAACAACCTTGTCCGAAAGCGCCTTCAGATCCTCTTCGGTCAAAGTCGCCTCAACCGGTTGCAACATAACTTCTACCGCCAGCGACTTCTTGCCTTCGCCGACGCTCGGGCCTTCGAACAGATCGAAAATCCGCGCATCGGTGATCAGCTTCTTGTCAGCGCCCTTGACCGTTCGCACCAGATCGCCGGCTGGCAAATCTGCATCGACGATGAAGGCGAAATCGCGGGTCACGGACTGCAAGGCAGGAGGCGCAAAGGCGTCGCGCATATGGCCGGATTTCTTCTTCAGCGGAATCGCATCGAGGAAAATCTCGGCACCGACCGCTGTGCCTTTCAGGCCAAGCGCCTTGGTGACGGACGGATGCAGTGCGCCATAAGCGGCGAGGATTTTCTTCGGTCCCAGCCGCAAGGTGCCGGACTGGCCGGGGTGATAGGCATTTCCGGCTTCCCCGAAATCCATCAGCTTGTCGACCGGTGCGCCGGCTGCTTCCAATATCGCCAGCACTTCCGCCTTGGCGTCATAGGCATCAAATTTGCTCGCCGCTCTGCCCTGCCAGCCTCGCGCCGTCTTCTCGCCGGTCAGCACCAGGCCGATGGTCGGATGCTCGCTGCTTTCCAGATAGCGCCGACCCACTTCGAACAAGCGAATCGACGATGCGCCACGCGCGCTGTTGCGCTTCGCCGCGGCGATCAGGCCTGGCAGCATCGACGGGCGCATCGCTTTGAGATCCTCGCTGATCGGGTTGGCCAGCGACCATGTTCCGCCACCAAAAGGTGCGGCTTCTTTTTCGGAAATGAAGCTCCAGTTGACCACTTCGTTCAGCCCGCGCGCGGCCGCAGTCCGGCGTGCCTTGCGTTCGGCCAGCTGCTCGGGCGAGGCGGTCGGTTTGGCGACACCCGGCTTGCGTGGCAGCGGGGTCGAGGGAATATTGTCGAGACCTTCGATGCGGACGATTTCTTCGACAATATCCTGCCAGCCGGAAACGTCACGGCGCCACGTAGGAACGGTGATGGTCCAGTCATCGGCAATGGCAAAGCCCAGCGCTTCGAGAATGGCTTTCTGGCGATCGGGCGCGACATCGAGTCCGCCGAGGGCCAAGCATTGTGCCGGGTCATAGGCGACGGTGCGTTGCTCTACAGGCGGTGTTCCTGCACGGGTCACTTCGCTCGGCGTGCCGCCGCAATGTTCGGTGATCAGCCAGGTTGCGATCGCCAGGCCATCATCCAGAAAAGCAGGATCAACCCCGCGCTCGAAGCGCTGCCGCGCATCGCTGGTCAGCAGCAGTTTCTGACCGGTCCTGGCGATATTCTCCGGGGTGAAATAGGCGCATTCGATCAGCACCTCGGTGGTTTCCGGCTGGGCACCGGTCTCTGCGCCGCCCATGATCCCGCCGATATCGTGCGCGCCCTTTTCGTCGGCGATCACGGTCATGGTTTCGTCGAGAATATATTCCTTGTCGTTCAGCGCGGTGAGCCTCTCTCCCGCCTTCGCCTTGCGCGCGACGAGGCCGCCGTTCAGTTTGGCAATATCATAGACATGCAGCGGCCGTCCGAGATCGAGCATCACGAAATTGGTGATATCGACCAGCAGGCTGATCGGTTTCTGGCCTGCGGATTTCAGATGGCGCTGCATCCAGTCGGGCGCGCTACCGTTGCTGACGCCGCTGACGGTGCGGGCATAGAAAGCGGGACAGCCTCCCGGGTCCTCGGTGCGAACATCGGGGCCTGCGCCCGCTCTCGGAATGTCTAAGTTGGCACCCCGATAGGCATCCGAAAGCGACTTGAGTGTTCCGATACCGGCAGCCGCCAGATCGCGCGCTATCCCGCGCACGCCCATGCAGTCCTGCCGATTGGGGGTGATCGAGACATCGAACACCGGATCGTCGATCTGCGCATAGTCGGCGTAACTGGTGCCAACTTTACTGGCTGCACTTTCCGGCAATTCGATGATACCGTCATGGTCATCACCCAGTTCCAGCTCGCGATAGCTGCACATCATGCCGAAGCTCTCGACATCCCGGATTCTCGCGGGTTTCAGCGTGAAATCGCTGCCTGGAATATAGGTGCCGGGCGGCCCGAATACGCCGATCATCCCGGCTTTCGCATTGGGCGCACCGCAAACCACCTGCCACGGTTCCGCCCCACCATCAGCAACTTTAAGCAATTGCAACTTGTCGGCATTGGGATGCGGTCCGGCTTCGATTACCTTGGCAACACGGAATGGCCGCAAGGCATCGGCGGGATTCTCGATCCCTTCCAGTTCCAGCCCGATATCGGTCAGCTTGTCGGTGATTTCGGTGAGGCTTGCATCGGTATCCAGATGGGCCTTGAGCCAACTCAATGAGAACTTCATGCGCCGACTCCTCCGCTCAATGTGGGAACGTCGAGCGCGTCAAAACCATAATGATCGGCCCAGCGCAGATCGCCGTCGAAGAAAGCGCGCAGATCGTCCATGCCATATTTGAGCATCGCCAGCCGGTCGATGCCGCAGCCAAAGGCGAAGCCTTGCCAGATATCGGGATCGAGCCCGCAATTGCGGATGACATTGGGGTGGACCATGCCGCTACCCAATATCTCCATCCAGCCGCCATTATCGCCGCGCGGGTCTCCGCCGATGATCCGGCGGCCCTGTTCCACGCTAAAGCCGACATCGACTTCAGCGCTGGGTTCGGTGAACGGGAAATAGCTCGGGCGCAGGCGCAGTTCGATATCGTCGCGCTCGAAAAAGGCGCGGACGAAGGTCTCCAGCGTCCACTTGAGATGGCCCATATGGATGTTCTTGTCGATCACCAGACCCTCGACCTGATGAAACATCGGTGTGTGGGTGGCATCACTGTCGCTGCGATAGGTGCGGCCAGGGGCGATAAGGTATATCGGTTCGCCTGCACCATCTGTTTTTTTCGCGACATCCATCATCGTACGGATCTGCACCGGCGACGTATGGGTGCGCAGCAGTTTCGGCATGCCGCTGTCATCGGACGTTGCCGATTCTGGGGGAAAATAGAAAGTGTCGTGCATCGCCCGCGCTGGATGGGTGTCCGGGATATTGAGCGCGGTAAAATTGTGCCAGTCATCCTCGATTTCCGGGCCTGTTGCGACCGAGAAACCGAGATCGGCGAATATTTCGGCGAGTTCGTCCATCACTTGCGAGACGGGATGGATGCTGCCCTTCGGTGCCGTCGGTGCAGGCAAGGTCAGGTCAAGCTTTTCGGTGGCCAGTTTCGCATCCAGAGCGGCTGTTTCCATCGCCTCCTTGCGGGATGTCAGGGCATCGGCGACCGCTTGCCGCGCGCCGTTGATCTTCGGGCCCTGTTCCTGACGCTCTTCCGGTGTCATTTGACCCAAAGTTTTGAGCAGCAGCGATATCTCGCCCTTCTTGCCGAGCGCGGCCAGCCGGATGGCCTCGAGCGCATCGCCATCGGAGGCAGTTTCAATCTGCTTCAGATATTTGTCCCTGATCGCCTCGATGTCGCTCATCATATTGTCCCGTTTTTAATCGCTGCCCGTCTAGCAAGCCCTGCATAAAACCCAATGCGAAAAACCCAATAAAAAAGCGCCGCGAGATTGCTCCCCGGCGCTTCTTTGAATTTCTGAAAATACTTAAGCTTTCGCCAGAGCATCCTGCGCCTGTTTGATGATGCCGCTAAACACTGCGGGTTCATTCATCGCCAGATCGGCCATCACTTTACGGTCCAGTTCAATCCCGGCCAGCTTGGTGCCGTGGATGAATACACCATAGGTCAGGCCTTCAGCGCGAACCGCAGCGTTGATCCGCTGGATCCAGAGCGCACGGAATGCCCGCTTCTTAACTTTACGATCGCGATAGGCATATTGACCGGCTTTTTCGACGGCCTGCCGCGCGATGCGGATGGTATTCTTGCGACGGCCATAATAGCCCTTCGCCTGAACCAATAATCTTTTATGTTTTGTACGAGTGGTCGTACCCCGTTTGACACGTGCCATATTCTATATCCTGTAAGTTAGAGAGTCGCTGCGGCGGGCTTAGCCCAGGCCGTATGGCGCCCATTTCTTGACTGTCCGAGCATCCGCATCACACAATTTCTTGGTGCCGCGGTTCTGGCGGATATATTTGCTGTTATGGCTCATCAAACGGTGGCGTTTGCCGGCTACGCCGTGCTTGACCTTACCGGTTGCTGTGATCTTGAAGCGTTTCTTCACACCACTTTTGGTCTTCAACTTGGGCATTTTGGTCTCCTCTAGATGGTACCGTTACGGACACTTGTGGCAGCCCAACACTGGCCAGAGCGTCACATCGGAAGAGGCGCATTAACAGGATTCGGCGGGAAAGCAAGGGCATTTGAACCGATCTCGTTGTTCAGGCCCGTCTAAATACGCACCAGTTGAAACTCTGCCCCGATCCCCAAGGGGTTTCATGCATTTCGCGCCAATCCTCAAGCAATTTAAAGCCGCTACCCAATTCATTGGATAGAGCCCGTGAATCGTAGCGTTCCACCGCCAGCCCGCTGCACTTTTCCGGACCGTCAGGTGCAAAGGTAGCCATGATGACAATGCTGCCCGTGTGCGTGCCCCTCAGGATGGCGCTACGATAAGCGCTGCGCTGATCCTGTTGCGTCAGGAAATGAAAAACCGCTCTGTCGTGCCACACATCGTAGAGCCGCTCGGGACGCCAGCGGGTAATATCGGCAACAATCCATCGCAGAGTGGCTGCCTGCTTGTCCATCCGCTGTTTCGCGACCTCGAGTGCGGAGCCGGAAATATCGAGAACGGTCAAATCTTTCC
>JAGXGT010000048.1 GCA_024636595.1 Sphingomonadales bacterium
AAGCGACTGAAAATCGCTGTGTCGGTGGTTCGAATCCGCCCTCGGGCACCACCTTTTTCGGTAATTTTCAACGTCTCGCGGTACCGCCACCGTGTGCACATTTAATGCCCAGTTCTCAGAGGGTTAGCTCACGTCATATGTGAGTCCCGGTGACCAGAGACCATTTGGCAGCGGCGATGGTGGGTCGCAATGCCCATTTATCTCCATGGCCCAAAACGCTGGCACCAGATGCACTATTGGAATTGGGTGGTTTTGGAGCTTCAGTTGAAGCCGAGCAGCTTCCGCTGTGCTGTCCAGCAGAGCGGAACGCTGCCAATCCGCAGGATCTTGCGACCAGTCAAATCGACCGGCTGCGTGCCATCCACAATCGTGGTGATAATGTCAGGGGCAAGGTAACTTAGCCGGGTAAGCTGCTGGAGATGGCGAGGGCTACCCGGAACTTCAACGGCATATTCCGCGTGCTTGAAAGCGACAATCGTTGGCAAGGTGGTACTATCACGTAAGACCAGCTTGTCTGAATTTCGGAAAGATATCCCATTTGGTGATTACATTTCACCTGAAGAGCGACGTCCGCTTCTGGGAAAATGACGAAATTCGTTAAACGACCGAGTGGAGGGCGCCAAGCTGACGCGCTAAGCCGATCCAACGAATGTCTGCTTCGGCCGACCGGTTTTCTAACAGCAGACGGACCGCAATCCGCCCAGGTTCGGTCATTCCAACTGCTTGGATGGACAATAAAAGCGGACCATCTGGAACCTCCCCAGTTTGCGACATTTTTGACAGCCCGTTCATTTCCTAAAACCCGCCATTCAATTAGGTAGTGTGAAATTGGGCGTCTATTTTGATGCCAGAGCCAAGAGCGCTTTTCTAATCAGGCTAGTCGCCAGCTTCCGTCCTCACCCCGCACCATTGCCACTCGTCCCTTCGGTATCGGGTTCGGACGAAACCAGATGTCTGAAATGCCGCCCTGCGCGAACAGGGTTTCACGCGCCAATTCATCGATGGTCTTGTCGGTGGAGGACTCGGCGTACCTCGCGGCCAGCTCAAAGTTCTCACCGGAATAGCGAGCTCTAGTTCCGGGCTCCCATGCAATTTGAAGCTTCTCGTGCTTCATCATCCGCCGCCAGGTTTCCGGGAACTCGGAGCGATGCGACAGCAGGTGGCGCAGCGTCAGCTTTTCAGCCCGAGGGTCGTTTGTAAGATCGTCATCGATGAACACCTCAGCGACGGGCCGATCGAGCGCAATGCGTTCGTCGCGTAATGCGGAGAGGAGTGTCTCCGCTGTAAGCGGCTTCGTCAGGGAAGCGATGTTGTAAAGCGTATTTTTCGTCGCAGGCTCGCCGTATACGGCTGTCCATTCAACCCCGTCAGGTCCGATCATTGCAATCGCCATGCTTGGCACATCGCACTCGTTGAGCCAAATTGGCAAGCGAGTTCTACGCGCTGGGGAAAGGATTTTCCAGTGGAACGCGTCGGCTCTCCTATGTTGGGCGAGGCGGTGGGGCACGCCGCAAGAGCCAGTGATGCAAGGGCTGGAACTATAATCAATCGCTTCATGGAATATGTCTCCTAATAACCGGCAGCGAGATGCTGGTTGCCCAACAACTGGGTTCACGGTTGAGGATTGCTTTTGTCCACACCGTCAAAATCACTGGCAGGAGATGCCGCTTGCCGACATCCTTGGCCGCGCCCGTTCTATCTATCCGGCCGGGCATATCTATGCCGCGCTCGAACAGTAGGTCCTCGACGTTCCGCAAACTCAGCGAAAAACGAACGTAGAGCATAACAACAAGGCGGATCACCTCAGGAGACGAATTGAAGTAGCGGAATGGGTTATCGGACTTGCTCATTCAGGCCATTTAGCAGCGCCTCGACTGATCAGCCACTTTGCTTTGACATCACCGGAAAAAGGGCTCTGACCAGCAGAGCCCTTCACTGGATACCATTGGGAGGCAATTTGGTGAGCGCCCGATTTAAATTTCGACGGCCCGTTTTGAGATGTCTCGTATCTATCAGAATGAAATCCAACAGAAATCACCGCGGCCATTTCCGAGACCCGCTTGAATGCGGATTTGCGATCAAGATTTGGTTGAGCAGAGATGGTTTGCAATCAGCCTAAACCCCGACCAGCAACTTGCCGGTATTGCCGCCAGTATAGAGCAGGTTGAGAGCTTTGGGAGCAGCCTCCAGCCCATCGACAATATGGAGGGGCATGGTCAGCTTTCCTTCGGCAAGCCATCCGGCAAGCGCGGCCATGGCGTCGGGAAAACGGTCTTCATGGTCGAGGATCACGAAGCCACGAACGGTGAGGCGGCGCATGATGAGATTGCGAAACATGTAAGGGCCGGGTGTCGGTTCGTTGCTGTTATAGGATGAAATCAACCCACAGATCACGACATGGCCGAAATCCTTCATATGGGTGAGGGATGCGTCGAGAATGTCACCGCCTACATTTTCAAAGCACAGGTCAATTCCCTCGGGGCAGAGTGCGCCCAATCGCTCTGTCACGTTTTCGCTTTTATAATTGATCGCACCTTCAAAGCCGAGATCGTCGGTCAGCATCGCGCATTTATCATCACTTCCCGCGATGCCGATGACTTTACATCCTTCGTTCTTGGCAATCTGCCCGACCATCGTGCCGACCGCCCCGGCCGCGCCGCTGACGACGACTGTATCGCCGCTTTTCAGTTTTCCGATATCGTGAAGGCCGACATAGGCCGTCGGCCCGGCGACACTGAGGATCGCAAAGGCTTCGGCAAGATCGACACCGTCGAGGGAAGGGAACACGGAAAATCCTGCGCCATCGGTGACGATATAGTCAGACCAGCTGTGCAGCCCTGCTGCGTGTGCACCCACCGGAAATTCGGGATTTTTGCTCTCGACAATCTCGCCGAACACGAAGCCGCGCATCGGCTCGCCAATGCGCACCGGCTCCATATAAATGTCCCAGTCGCTGAGCCAGACCCGGTTGGTCGCATCAAGCGAGAGATAGAGCGTGCGAAAGAGGAACTGGCCGTCTTCCAGTTCGGGAACCGGCTCTTCGCGCAGGACCAGCGTATCTTCTTCGATCATCTCCTCAGGGCGTTCGTTGAAATACCAGCGCCGCGCCATTGTTCCGCTCATCTCTGCTCTCCTGATCGTGTTGGGCCGGTTTAACGTCCGGCCCTGTTTTCATATAATGTGACGACACAGGCGCCGCCCAGCCCGATATTATGCTGCAGCGCCAGGCGCGCACCTTCGACCTGCCGTGCACCCGCGCCGCCGCGCAATTGCGTGGTTAGCTCGAAACATTGGGCGAGGCCAGTAGCGCCCAGCGGGTGGCCCTTGGATAGCAGTCCGCCGGAGGGATTGGTAACCACTTTCCCGCCATAACTATTGTCGCCGTCGCGGATGAACCGCTCTGCCGTCCCCATGTCGGTCAGACCCAGCGATTCATAGCTCAGCAGCTCGTTGGCCGTGAAACAGTCATGCAATTCGACCACATCGAGATCATCCGGACCAATCCCCGCCGTTTCATACACCTGGTTCGCTGCGTTGCGGGACATGGTCGCACCAACGGTTGCGGCAAGATTTTCGCCGTCGAATGAATCAGGCCGATCTGTCGTCATTGCCTGGCCGGCAATGACGATGTCGGTGCTAATTCCATGGCGGGCTGCGAAAGCCTCGCTGCACAGGATCGTAGCCGCAGCACCGCAGGTTGGCGGGCAGCATTGCAACCGGGTGAGGGGGCCATACATATGAGGCGATTCCAGGATCGCGTCGGCGGACAGCGCTTCCCGGAAAACGGCGAGAGGATTATTCGCCGCATGGCGGCGCGCCTTTTCTGCGATCAATGCAAAAGTAAGGTCTTCCGCACCATATCGCTCTTGATATTCCAGAGCAGCACCGCCGAACAGGCGCAGTGCCATCGGGCTGTCGGACGTGCCCAGCCGCGCTTCGCATGTATCGAGAAAATAGCCCAACGGGTCTGGCCGGTCATCATACACACTGGCCAAAGCACCGCGCTTCATCTGTTCAAAACCCAGCGCGATAACGCAGTCCGCTGCGCCACTGGCGATCGCCTGACGGGCCAGCCAAAGGGCCGTCGAGCCGGTCGAGCAATTATTATTGACGTTGATGATCGGGATGCCGCTCAATCCGCTCGGATAGAGCGCGGCCTGGCCGGAGGTGCTGTCGCCATAGACATAGCCGACATAGGCTTGCTCGATCAACGGATAGGCGATTCCAGCGTCCACCAGCACATCAGCGACCGCGTCGGTCGCCATCGTCCGATAATCACGGGCTTTGGCCGGCGTGGCAAATGGGGTCATCGCCACCCCGGCAATGATCACGGAGCGGGACATGATGCTCTCCTGCAATCTTGGTCTTTAAAATCTGGCCGAGCTCTATGGCGACCTTGACCCTTGCCTGTGACCGGACTTAAGGCATCACACCACCCAAAAGGGTGGGGCAGAGATCGGGTTGGCCGCTAAAATGGGTAGGAACGAAAACACAATCGGCAAAAAATGGCCGGAAATGGAGAGTGGGCTGGTGGATCTGCGGCGTGAGAGCCTTCTTGATCGTATCCAGTCGAGCAGCGCGCAACTGATCCTTGCGCAGGCGCCGGCCGGCTATGGAAAATCCTCTTTGTTGCGGCAATTGGCTGCGGTCGAAGTGGATGCCGGCGGATCGGTCGGCTGGATCACCCCGGTGTCCCAGGACGGTGACCTGTCGCGCTTTGTGCAGATGTTCATCGGGACCTGCGAGCGCTTGATCGAGGATACCGGCGGCAAGCTGCGGCGGACCACCCGCGATATTCCTGCCCTGATTTCCGCCATCAATGGCCCCGCTTTGCTCCTGCTGGATGAATATGACCAGTTTGCCCATGGCCAGGCCGATGCGCTGCTTGGCCAGATTATCGAACAATTGCCGCCGGGCAAGCGGATCGCGGTTGCGACTCGGACGATGCCCGATCTCTCCAGCGCCCGGTTAAAACTATCGGGTCGGGCCATTGTTTTGGGCAGCATCGATTTGCGCTTCGATCTGGGCGAGTCCTATCAGTTCCTGTCGGAGCGCTGTCGGTTGGGACTCGAAGAAGTGCGCGAACTGCATAGCCGGACTGATGGCTGGCCCGCGGCGCTCCAGTTTATCAACCTCTCGCTCGCTTCGCAGAAACAGGGCGCGGCAAAGGCGCTGAGAAGCGGTATGACGCAAGAGGTTGTCGATTACCTTGCTCAGGAAGTCTTCCTTCTGCAAAATGCCGAAACGCGTAAAGCGTTGCTCGGCATTTGCCTGGCCGATCGGCTCTGTGCAGAATTGGTCAATCACAAGCTGGGCGGCACAGGAGGCCGCGCCTTGCTTCATCGCTTGTCTGATGGGGGGCTGTTCCTCGATCCGGTTGACGGAGACCGGCACTGGTTCCGCTTTCACCCGCTTTTCGGCAATTTTCTGCGAACCCAAGTGCGGCAGGAAAACAACCCGGACGCATTGACGGAGCGCCATGTCCGGATTGCCGACTGGTTCGCGGCGGAAGATATGCGCGAGGTTGCGATCAGCCACTATCTTGCGGCGGGGCAGCAGCAGAGCGCTGCTGCCTGTCTTGAGGAAGTGGCCGAGCAGCTTGTCCGGGAAGAGCGGCTGGGGCTGCTGGTCTCTTTGTTTGAACAGCTTGACCAGCACGTCCTGCTTGGCAGCACAAAGCTGCTCGACGCGGCGGTGATCGCCTATGGCTTCCGCCGTCAGTTCGCCAAGGCTCATCGGCTGCTTAACTATTGTGAGGCATCACTTGCCGAATCCGATGGTGATGCTGTCGCTATGGCCGAGCTTGAGGTCCGCCGGTGTTTCGTCCTTGCAGCCGAGGACCGGGTTGTCGAGATGGGAGAACGCGCTAGGGACGCAGAGAAGTGGCTGGGCGATGACCAATCCTTTTCCAAGGCGGTGGCCTTTAACGCTTATGCGTTTCTGCTCGGTGCGCAGAGTCAATTCCCGGAAGCGCATGAATTGCTCCTGCGCGCCCGTCCGCTCCATGAAAAGGCGCGCAATTATTTCGGCCGCTCCTATGCGAACGCCATCCATGCGAGTCTCAAAATTTCCCAAGGTCTGCTGGGCGAAGCGATTGATGATCTGCGCCGGGCCTTGCGGGAGCTGGATGTCGAAGGGCCGGGTGGCATCATGGCGGGTGGCGTCGTCGCTGCGCCGCTGGGCGAAGCTTTATATGATCGCAACGAGATAGACGAAGCCGAACGGGTGATTACCGACTATCTTCCGCTGATCCAGCAGCAGTGCATTGTCGATCCGCTCTGTTCAGGGGTAGTGACGCTCGCCCGGATCGCCAGGCTGAAAGGAAAGCCCGAATATGCACATGAGCTCTATGAATATCTGATCGATTCGGGCCATAAATATGGCTTGAGCCGGCTTGTCGATTGCGGCCGGGCGGAACTGGTTCGCGAAGCCGTTTTGCAGGGCGATATCAGCACAGCCGAGCGCCGCTTCGGGGCTCTGGGTTCTGAGGCGCGACTGCCAACCGAGGGCCAGCTCATTTATTCTAGCGGTGAGCTTGAGGTGCAGCGCATCACCTATATACGTCTGCTCGTCCACAAAGGAGACCATGCCGAAGCCCGTGCGATGCTCCAGTCGGAAATTCGCACAGCCACGGTAAAACACAGGATTCGCCGGTTGATCCGTCTCAAGACATTGCTGGCGATCAGTCTGGAGATGGACGGGCAGCTTGGCCATGCCAGGCGGGTGATGATGGAGGCGGTTGCCCTCGCCGCACCGGCCCGAATGTACCGCATCTTTCTCGATGAAGGGCCTGCTGCCATCCGTATGCTCAATCATTTGGCGAACGATAATTTCACCCATGATCCCGATTGGGCTGTGGATGACGTCGTGCGCTATGTAAAACTGCTCGTCAAAGCGGCGGAAGGCGGAGCCAGTGAAGAGGTCGCCGTGTCCGATTCGGACGAAGAGGAAGCTATGGCACTGGCGCGGCCGCACGAAAATCTGACCCCGCGCGAAATAGATATCCTGCATTTCCTGGCCAAGGGGCATTCGAACAAAGACCTCGCCGACCGGCTGGCGGTCTCCCAGAATACCGTCAAGTTTCACTTGCGGAACGTTTTTGCCAAGCTTGATGTCGGCAATCGCATGCAGGCGGTTCAGGCTGCCCGGCATTTCAAATTGATTGAATAAGCGAAACCTACCCACTCGGGTGGGGTGAGGGGTAGTGGCTTCGGCCTAGGGATTCTCTCGAACGGCAGAAAAGGGTGGGATGACTCACCAAAGCCGCAAGGGAGGATGAGTGCATGGGTCTGCTGGTCAATATCGACAATGGCGGTACGTTAACCGATATCTGTGCTTTCGACGGGGAAAAGGTGGTTCACGCCAAAACCGTGACGACACCCCACGATCTTACCGAATGCCTGATGAACGGTCTGCAGGCGCTGGGCGAACAGCTCGGTCAGGAGGGCGCCCTCACCCGTCTCATCGCTTCTATCGATCATCTGCGCTATTCAACAACGCAGGGTACGAATGCGATTGTCCAGCGCAAGGGCCCGCGTCTCGGGCTGCTGGTTTCAAACGATGCGCAAATTGAATCGGCCAAAGCGGCGGCCCCAGATCTGTTTGATGCGCTTGCCGGTGATCGGGTTGCGACAATCGGTAACGCGACGGAAGCACAAGTCATTCAAGCTGTCCGTACGCTGATCGCCAAAGGTGCGAGCCGGCTGGTGCTGTGCCTTGACGGCAAAGCGGCGGCGCAAGTCGAAAGCGAATTGCGACGGGCGCTCTACGCAGCGTTTCCGCGGCATCTGCTCGGAGCTGTACCCTTGCTCTTCTCGACCGATCTTGCACCCGGCGCATCGTCGCAGCGGCGCATATGGTCTAGCCTGATCAACGCGTTTCTCCATCCTTCCATGGAGCAGTTTCTGCATCATGCGGAGAGTCGGTTGCGGCAGCACCGGACGCGCAATCCACTGCTCGTATTTCGCAATGATGGCGGATCGACCCGCGTTTCGCGGACAATCGCGCTGCACACCTATTCTTCGGGACCGCGCGGCGGCGCCGTAGGAGCCGCGATTCTCGCAGGCCATTACGGATTTGAACGTTTCGTGTCGATCGACATTGGCGGCACCACGACCGACCTTGCCCTGTTCGAGCATGGCGAGGTTGCCGAGCGTCGTTTCGGCGAAGTCGAAGGCGCGCCGATTGCCTTTCCGCTGGCCGATGTGCCGAGCATTGCCGCCGGAGGAGGTTCCATCCTCAGCGTTGTAAATGGCATCATTCAGATCGGGCCGGAAAGCATGGGCGCATTGCCGGGCCCTGCCTGTTTCGCCCGTGGCGGCACCAATGCGACGCTCACCGATATCATGTTGCTCGCGGGTATTCTCGATCCTGACAGTTTCTTTGGCGGCAAGCTTGCTCTGGATCTCGAGAGGGCAAAGAACGCCGTGCGCACCCATATTGCCGAACCGCTCGACATTGATCTTGATGAGGCGATTGATGCGGCGATTGATGCCTATGAGGCAAAGGTTGCCGGAGCGATTGACGGATTGGCAGGCGAGCAGGGGCTTGATGCGATGCTGGCCTTTGGCGGGGCAGGTCCGATGAGCGCCTGCGGCATCGCCGAGAAGGCCGGGATCGACCGTGTCCTTGTGCCCCGCTTTGCTGCTGTATTTAGCGCATTCGGCATCGGGTTTAGCCCGATCCGGCATAACCATAGCCACCCGGTAGAGGCGTTTAGTGCCGAAGCGGTCGATGCGGCGAAGCGGTTGCTCGAAGAGCAAGCGGGCCGTGCCATGGAAAGCGAAGGTTTTGCGCTGCAGGACTGTCAGACCGATTGGCAGGCGGTGATCGGCGAAGGCGACGCGGCGCATAGCAGGCCGCTGGCCGAAGTTTCGTCTGATGCAGCCGGTTTCGTTGAACTAAATGTGGTTCGGGACATGCCCTCCATTGGTCTTGGAGCTGCCTCTGCGGGGAAGCGACATGATGCCCCGACGTCGCAAACGAGATCGGCCATGGGTGGTATGCCGCTGTACCGGCTGGAAGAGCTGGAAGCGGGAGCGGGAGCCACCGGGCCCTGCCTTGTTGAGGAGCAGTTTTTCACCGCCTGGATACGCCCCGGCTGGCATTTCATCGTCACCGGCAATCACGATCTGCTCATTGAGCGGAAGGGAGCCTGAATATGCATGTTTTTATCACGGACGCGCTTGTCATCGATCTCGAAAAAGAGACCTGGCAGTGCCGGGGCTGCGAGACCGAACTCGGCTCGGCGCGCGAAAATTACAAATCCTTTCTGCGCGTTCGTCCGCGCAATCCGCAGGATATTCATGCGCCGATCATCGACAAGGACCGTTATGAATTCACCTTTGCGCCCGATCCCGAATGGACGCGGATCGTCGAATATTATTGCCCGCACTGCGCGCGTCAGATGGAGGTTGAGTATCTGCCACCCGGCCACCCGCCAGCCTATGATATCGAACTCGATATTGATGCGTTGAAAGCGCAATGGGCGGACCGCGATGCGCTGACTGAGCCAGCGATTGGCCCGGCCTTTGTCCCGCCACAGCATCACCACCGCAAGGGGGGCGAATAATGGAGCGGGTTTCGGTCGATATCGGCGGCACCTTTACCGATTGCTTTCTTGTCTGGGGTGATCGTTATGTTTCCGCCAAGGCGCTGACCACGCATCAGAATCTGGCACTCGGCTTTAACGCCGCGCTGGGTCAGGCGATTGAGCAACTGGATCTTACGCTCGAACAGGTGATGGGCGAGGTCGACAGCGTTCGCTATGCGACGACCCTCGGCACCAACGCGCTGATCGAGAGGCGCGGCCCGACTATCGGTGTGATCACCACCGCGGGTTTCGAGAGCAGCGTCCCGCTCAGCCGTGGTCGTGGCTATGGCGAAGGCCTGCCGGATCGTTACCGCAAGGATCTGCCGATGGCGCAGCGGCCCGAGCCAATCGTGCCGATCCCGCTGATCGCCGGTGTGCGCGAACGCCTGTCGGAGAAGGGCGAGGTCATCATGGCGCTGGACGAGGAAGATGTCCGTGCCCAGGTGCGCAAGCTCGTTGATCGCGGGGCGCAGGCCTTTGTCGTCAGTCTTGTTAATTCGGTCGTCAATCCGGCCCACGAACTGCGTGTCGAGGAGCTGATCCGCAGCGAATATCCTGAGCATATGCTGGGATCCGCACCGATCATCCTTGCCCATCTCGTGGCGGGTCGCAAAGGCGAATATGCGCGGACATCCTCGGCTATCGTCGATGCATTTTTGCACAAGGCGATGTATCTTGGCCTCTCGACGCTGGAACTGAACCTGCGCGATAATGGGCATGAACGGCCGATGCAGGTCGTCCATAATTCCGGTGGCATGGCGCAGCTGAATTCAACGGACGCGCTTCAGACGCTGCACTCGGGACCGGTTGCCGGAATCGGTGCCTCGGAACATCTTGCCGCCGAGACAGATCTTGGCAATGTCGTGTGCAGCGATATGGGCGGCACGTCCTTTGATATCGGCCTGGTGGTCGAGGGCGGGGTGAAATTCTACGATTTCAATCCGGTGATCGACCGCTGGATGGTCAATATTCCCATGGTTCATCTGGTGACACTAGGGGCGGGCGGCGGCTCTGTCGCGCGCTACGACCGATTGCGCAGAACGGTTGCGGTTGGCCCGGAAAGTGCGGGCTCCGATCCGGGGCCGGCCTGTTATGACAAGGGCGGCCGTGATGTCACGGTGACCGATGCCGATCTGGTGCTCGGCTATCTTGAGCCCGACAATTATGCCGGCGGGCAGATTGCGCTGAGCGAGAAGCGCGCGACCAATATGTTCCAGCGCAATATCGGCAAACCGCTGGATATTGATGCGGTCGCGGCTGCCAAATTGGTCAAGCAAAAGGTTGATAATGATATGGCCAATGGCATTGCGCAGGAATTGCGTGCCAGAGGTTATGAACCGGCTAATTTCACCTTGCTCGCCTATGGTGGCAATGGCGCATTGCATGCCTGCGGCATCGCCGATGCCATCGGCATAAAAAAGGTTCTCGTGCCGCCATTCAGTGCTATTTTCTCGGCCGTTGGCGCGGGCAATATGGACCAGCTCCATATCCACGAGCGATCCGTCTATCTGCAAATCTATGACAGTGTGACGCGCGAATTGCTCTCCGATTTTGATGGCTTCAACGCCATTGTCGAGCAGCTTGAAGAACGAGGTCGTCTTGATCTTGTGCGGCAGGGCTATGCCGAAGATGAAATCGAGCATCGGCTTGAGCTCGACATGCGCTATGGTAACCAGCTTGCGCAGACCGCCGTTGTGGTCGGCCAGAACCGCATCACCCGCAATCGCGAACTGCTCGAACTGATCGCTCTGTTTGGACGCGATTATGGCAAAAGGTTCGGCGAAGGCAGTCAGGCCCCCGAAGCCGGCATCCGCATCAACACCGTCCGCGTGGCCAGTTTTGTCCGGGCCCCCAAGCTCGCCTTTTCGAAAGTGCTGCCAGACCCGGAAACGCTGCGGCCTGCGCCAGAACCGGCGGAACGCAAGATCTGCCACTTTATCGGCCGCAACGAGCCGACGGAGACCGGATTTTATCGGCCTGAAACGCTTGAGCCGGGCCATGTCGTCGAAGGGCCATCGGTCGTCATTTCTGAATCGACCACCTTCCTGGTTGAACCGGGCTGGCGGCTGTCGGTCGGCGAATATGGCGCAGGCTGGCTTGAGCGCCAGGACATAGTTGGAGAAGCAGAATGACCCTTGACCTGAACGAATCGCAAAGAGACGCAAATCCTGAAGCCGGGGATGAAGGTGTTAGCGAGATTTTGCGCGACACCAGCCTGTTTCTGGCTCCCGATCCCCTGATCATGAACAATCATGGTATGGAGGAGCGGACTGCACTTGAGCACGAAAGCCTTGCCGCAGAGACGGATCCGGCGCGGCTGGAAATCGTCCGCGAACGCTTGCTCGCCGGTGCGAATGAAAGTTTCGATATGCTGGAAAGCATGGGCGCGGCGCCGGGGGCGAAATGGGGCGATTGCGTCTCGGCCATTTTCACCGCAAGTGGTGATCTCAGCCTGGCCAGCACCGGGGGCGTCGTCATTTTCTGCAACCTCGTTCAATATCCGATCAAGTTCATCAACAAATATTGGACGAATGAACCGACGGTAGGCGTACGCGAGGGTGATGCCTTTCTCGTCAACGATGCCCGCTATGGACAGGCGCATAATACCGACCAGTCGATGATGATGCCGGTGTTCTGGGAGGGCAAACTTGTCGCATGGGTTGGCGCGACCGTCCACGAGGGCGAGAATGGGGCGATCGAGCCGGGCGGCATGCCGTCCATGGCGGAACAGGTCTGGGATGAGGGGCTGAAAATGTCTCCCTTCCGTGTCGCCGAAAATTACACACTACGTCGCGATATCGTGACCTTCCTGCAAAATTCGGTACGCGAGCCCAAGCTGCAATATGCCGATATGAAGGTGAAGATGTTCACCTGCCGCCGGCTTGAGCAGCGGATGCACGAAGCGATCAGCGAATTTGGCTTGGAAGCCGTTGTCGCCTGCCTGCGCTCCAATCTTGAAGACACTGATGTAGAAGTTCGCAAGCGGCTGAAGGAATGGCCGGACGGCACGGTCCGCCACAGCTGGTGGACCGACGGCACTTTGCGCGAAAATGCGATGATCAAGATCAACCTCGCGCTCACCAAAAAGGGCGACCGGCTGATCTTCGACTATCGTGGTTCTTCGCCCGAATTCACCAACCGTTCGAACAATTCGCTCGATATCACGCTGAAGGGGATGCTCGCCCAGCTGTTCCTGACCTATATCTGGCCCGATCTACCGCGTAATCAGGGTGTGCTCGCGCCGATCGAGTTCATCTTTGACGAACGATCGATCCTCAAGCCCGATTTCGGTACACCGAATGCCCAGAGCATGATGTCGGTCTTCACCTCGTGGAGCGTCGCGCAGGTTGCGGTGATGAAATATCTCTATTCGGTGCCGGACAAATATACCCGGGTGATCGCGCCCTGGTTCAACATGATCAACACCTTCCTGTTTGGCGGCGTTACCCAGCATGGCGAGATGGTCGGCAATGTCTGTGCCGACATTAACGGCATGGGCGGCGGCGCGCTCTCGGATCGCGATGGCCAGCACAGCTGTGCGCCGATTTTCGCGACCATGGCCGATCTGGGCGAGCAGGAATTCATGGAAGAGGAAATGCCCTTCGTGCAGCTTGTCTCCAAGAAGCTGATGAAGGACAATCAGGGCTTTGGCCGCCAGCGCGGCGGCATGGGCTATCAGATGATTCTGGCCTTGCGCGACAGCCCGGTCTGGGGGTTCATGCTGACCGCTATCGGTTCGAAGTTCCCGAACGTCCCAGGCCTGTTCGGCGGCTATGGCTGCCCGACCTATCCCCTGTGCCGGATATCGAATGTCGATGTCTTCGAAACGATGCAGAGCGACCCTTCCCAGTTCCGCTATTCGATTGAAGAGCTGATGAACGAGCAGCCGTTCCCGGAGGGCGAATATAGCACGCATCCGATGTTCATGCCCTATTCGCTGGCCGAACGCGGCGAACTCTACATGATCGCGCAGGGAACCGGCGGCGGCTTCGGTGATCCGCTGGAGCGCGATCCTGAAGAGGTGATGCGCGATTTTCAGGAAGACCTGGTCTCCGAAGACGTCGCCTGGCGCATCTATCGCATCGTGTTCGATCCGGAAACGCGGATCGTCGATGAAGCGGCTACGCGACTGGCCCGCGACGAAGTGCGCAAGGAGCGGCTGGATGAGAGCATGTCGTTTGACGAGTATTGCGCTGATTTCGTGACCGATGCGCCGCCCGCGAGTCTGCCTTATTATGGCTCATGGGAAGACCCGGCGATGGTCTACGCCGGATCGCCGGATCGCTATTATCCTGCCGGGCAGGTCAATCCACCGGTCATTATGCCGAACCCGCTGGAGGTGAAGATCGCCAAGCTGGAGCGTCAACTCGCCGAAGCGCGACAGGGCTGATCGATGGCACGGCTGCTGTGGCTGGATGCGTATGATTATGCAGTCGCCTTGCTGCGAAGCGGCGAGGACCCATGGCTACAGCCGGACTCGATCGGGATTTTCTGCGACGAGGCAATCAAGTTGCTGGGGGCGGATTATCTGCTTCTGCCACTTGCGCCGTTGCTAGGCCGCTATCTGAGCGATGCGGGCGATGACGGGGAAGCGCGCGCAGAGGCTTTGGATGAAGCGGCCGGTGAGGGCGAATTGCTGGAGACAATTGGTCGGGCAATGACCGCGCTGGCCGTATCGGCGGGCGCGGACAAGGTTGTTCCGGTTCTGCCGGGGCCTGCCGCTATTGGTGGTGATGACGAGGATGCACTCGACATCGCGTCGATGGCGCTGGGCGATATTCTCC
>JAGXGT010000004.1 GCA_024636595.1 Sphingomonadales bacterium
GAGCACGCCGGGCGAAGGCGGGATGATCACCGGCCAACTGTTCATCAGCTTGCCCATTGCATTGGCGTGCAGCGGTCCGGCGCCGCCAAAGCCCATCAGGGCAAATTCGCGCGGGTCATAGCCCTGCTGGACCGATACCAGCCGCAGCGCCCCGAACATATTCTCGTTGACGATATCAATGATGCCCGCCGCCGCATCCATCAGCTCGATGTCGAGCGCGTCTGCGATCGTCTGCACCGCTTTTTGCGCACCCTCGCGATCGAGCGTGAAGCTGCCGCCGAGCAAAGATTCGGGCAGGTAGCCGAGCACGACATTGGCATCGGTTACCGTCGGCAGTTCCCCGCCCTTGCCGTAGGCGACCGGCCCGGGCACTGCGCCGGCGCTTTCCGGACCGACCCGCAAGGCCTTGGTCAGCTCGGGCACGAATGCGATCGACCCGCCACCGGCACCGACCGTCTTGACGTCGATCGACGAGGCCCGGACATTGAGGTCACCGACCGAGGTTTCCCGCTGCAGTCGCGCCGCACCATTTTCGATCAGCGCCACATCGGTCGAGGTGCCGCCCATGTCGAGGGTTAGCACGTTCTTCACATTGGCACTTTTCGCTACCCAGACGGCACCGGCGACACCGCCAGCGGGGCCGGACATCAACAGATTGACCGGCGCCTCGGCGCTTTTCTCCGCCGACATCAGTCCGCCATCGGAGCGCAGCAGGTTGAGCTTCGCCTTGGTGCCCCATTCTTTCAGCTCTTTTTCCAGATTGCCGACATAGCGGGCGACGGCCGGGCGCACGGCGCTATTGGCCACCGTGGTCAGCGCGCGCTCATATTCCTGCATCTCGGGCAAGATGTCCGACGATACCGAAATCGGAATGTCGGGGAAGACGTCGGTGCAGATCGCAGCGACGGCCTTTTCGTGCCGACCATCGACATAGCTGTTCATCAGACAGATGGTCAGCGCTTCCACTTCTTCGGATGCTTTCAGTTGCTCGAGCCGTTTGCGCATCTCGGTTTCATCCAAGGCCCGCACGGTCTGCCCCTTGGCATCCATCCGCTCGGGTGCTTCGATGGTCCGCTGCAAGGCTGCCATCGGTTCGGGCTTGGGCCAGATGATCCAGGCGGTGAGGCCGCCGGGAACCAGGCTGCGGGCAATCTGCATCAGATGCCGGTGGCCTTCGGTGACAATCAGGCCGACCTTGGCGATCTTCTTTTCCAGCATCGCATTGGTCGCGACGGTGGTGCCGTGCAGGAACAGGTCAATATCTTCCGGCGCAATATTCTGGCGCTCGCACAATCCGCGAGCACCATTGATAACGGCTTGGGACGGATCTTCCGGGGTCGATGGCACCTTGTCGCGAAAGGTCTGGCCGGTGGCTTCGTCAATCAGCAGCAGATCGGTAAATGTTCCGCCGACGTCGACACCCAAACGATACCCCATATTTCAATCTTTCTGTTGTGTAACTGTCATTCAGGCTTCGGCCCTTGCAACCAGCGAGGGCAGCGGCCGGCCCATCACGCCTTCGAACCACTGGTTGATGGCGATCGCCTTGCGCAGATCGAGACCATGTTCGACGCCGGACCGGTTGAGCAAATTGATCAGGTCTTCGGTCGCGATATTGCCGGTGGCATTGGGCGCAAACGGGCAACCACCGAGGCCGCCAAGGCTGGAATCGAGTGTCCCGACGCCAGCCTCGACAGCGGCCCAGGCATTGGCGATGCCGGTGTTGCGGGTATCGTGAAAATGGGCGCGCATGCCGATATGGTCCGGCAGCAATTCTTTCAGCCGTCCGAACAGATCGGTAACCTGGGCCGGGACGCCGACGCCGATGGTGTCGGCCAGCGCGATTTCCATCGGATCTTCGGCGGCCATTTCCTCGGCGATATAGAGGACCGTCTCGGGATCGACCGCGCCTTCGAACGGACAGCCAAAGGCGGCCGAGATCGTCACCTGCGCCTTCAGCCCCTCGGCCTTGGCAAAGCGGATCATCTCGCGATTTTCCCTTATGCCTTCTTTTATCGTCTGGCCCTGATTTTTCTGGCCGAACGTATCGCTCGCCACAACCACGCAGCCCGTTTCATCGATTCCGCGCTTGTTGCCTTCCCGCGTCGCCAGTCCGCGCAATACGCCGCGTTTGTTCAGGCACAGGCCAATATAGGAAATATCGTCGCGGTCGGGCAGGCCGGCGATCACCGCCTCGGCGTCGGCCATTTGCGGCACCCGCCCCGGATGGACAAAGCTGGCTACCTCTATGCGCTTCACCCCGGCATCAAGCATCCGGTTGATCAGGCCCAGCTTGCCCCCCGTCGAAATGATCTCCGCTTCATTCTGCAGTCCGTCCCGCGGACCGACTTCCAATATTGTCACGGCAGTGTGAGTATCTGTGCTCATATAAATTGTATACAATCCTGTTAGTGCTTTGTATAGAAGAAAGCATGATGCGGGAGTATTTTTCATGACGCAAGGGGCGTTGACAGGATTGCGGCTGATCGAAATGGGTCAGTTGATAGCAGGGCCGTTCTGCGGCCAGCTGATGGGTGACCATGGCGCCGAAGTGATCAAGATCGAGCCGCCCAAGGTCGGCGATGCGATGCGCAGCTGGGGCCAGGGAATCCCGCTCTGGTTTTCCGTTGTTGGCCGCAACAAGAAGTCGATAACCTTGAATTTGCGCGAAAAAGAAGGCCAGGCGATCGTCAAGAAATTGGTCGAAAAGGCCGACTTTCTGCTCGAGAATTTTCGCGCTGGCACGATGGAGAAATGGGGTCTGGATTACGAGACGCTCAGCGCCATCAACAAGGGGCTGATCATGATTCGTGTGTCCGGCTACGGCCAGACCGGCCCCTATTCGCACCGCGCCGGCTATGGCGGCATTGGCGAGGCGATGGGCGGCATGCGCTATATCATGGGCGAACCCGATCGCCCGCCCAGCCGTGCCGGGCTTTCGATCGGCGATTCGCTGGCCGCAACCTATGCCTGTCTCGGGGCGCTGATGGCGCTGGAATATCGCCACAAGACCGGCGAGGGCCAGGTGGTCGATTCGGCGATCTACGAAGCGGTGCTCGCCAATATGGAATCGACTGTGGCCGAATATACGGTCGCCGGCCATATCCGCGAACGCACCGGTTCGATCCTGCCGAAAATCGCACCCTCCAACGTCTACCCGACCAGCGACGGCAGCGTCCTGATCGGCGGCAATCAGGACAGTGTGTGGAAGCGGATGGCGACGATGATGGGACGGCCCGAACTGGGCGAAGACCCCCGCTACGCCACCCATATCGCGCGCGGCGAACATCAGGCCGAACTGGACGATCTGATCATGGAATGGACCAGGACCATCGCCAGTCAGGACCTGCTGGATATGTGCGAGGCGAACGGTGTACCTGCCGGAAATGTCTATCGCGCCCCGGAAATGCTGGCGGATCCGCATTTCAAGGCACGGGAAGCACTGGTCAAGGTCGATCACCCGCAGCACGAGAATTTCGTGATGCAGAATGTCACTCCCAAGCTATCCAAGACCCCCGGCCATATCGATAGCGTGGGCCCGGAACTCGGCGCGCATAATGAAGCGATTTACGGCGAGTTGCTGGGCATGGACAGCGCAACAATGGCCGATCTCGAAGAGCGCGGCATTATCTGAAAATCAAGCCGTGTCGGCGCCTCTGGTGGCCAGGTGAAAGCTGTGGAAGGCGCGGCGGATATGGCTGGTCATCACAGCGCCGGCCCAATCCTGATCCCTGGCGGCAAAGGCGGCGATCAGCTCGTCATGATCCTTGGCGGACTGCAGCAGGTCCTCCCCGGAATATTGATTGGCGGTCCGGCGCACCACTGGCTGTTCAACCAGTGCCGGCAGCAATTTGCTCAGTCTCGGCGATTGAGCAAATTCCAGGATTAGATCGTGAAATTGCCGGTTGGCGTCGAGAAAGGTCGCGATATCCGGCTGGGCCCTTCGCACCGCCCGAGTGAGCAGATCATTCACGTCGCGCAGCCGCTCCAGACCGGCCGAATCCATGCGCTGCGCCGCCCGCTCGGCCGCATGGCATTCCAGCATTGCCCTGAGCGCGAACATTTCGTCCACTTCATCATCCGACCAGTCCGCCACCGACAGCCGCTTGGAGGCGCTGCGCACCAGCAGCATCTCGTTTTCCAGCCGCTGAACCGCATCGCGGACGGGCGTGCGCGACACGCCGGAAATCTCGCACAGCCGTTCCTCGGTCAATTGCATACCCGGATGGGCCTCACCATGAAGGATGAAGCGGCGGATCTTTTCATAGGCGGTATCGGAAGCGCGGCTCATGAACAGGCTATTGGCGGAATAAACCGGGTTGAGCAAGTCTTCAGCTAGGGGGCAGTTTCCGCTTGACGGACGCTAATTGTATACAATATAACATCATCAGGGAGTTTTTGCATCACTATGCCCAAACCGAAATTGCTATGAAGCGGATCAAGGTCATCGTCCCCATCCCGATTGATGAAGATGGTGTGGCCGCCCGCGCCGAGCAATTGCCCGCCGATTTTGTCCGATCCGGTTTTCAGCCCGAATTTGTCGCCGTGCCCTGGGGTGCTGCCCTCGGCGACAGCTATCATGACACGCTGCTGATGGACTGGACCGTTTTTCAGGCCGGGATCACTGCGGAAGACGAAGGCTATGCCGGCGTCCTGATCGATACGGTCAGCGACAGCGGTTTGCGCGCCCTTCGCTCCCGGCTGAGCATTCCGGTGGTCGGGCCAGGCGAAGCGGCCTTCGCCGCCGCGATGATGCTGGGCAAGAAGTTCACTGTGTTGACGATGTGGCCCGAATGGTTTCCGCTCTACGAGAAAACGCTCACCGAATATGGCTGGTGGGAACGGGTCGCCTCGTTGCGCTCGATCGACACAAGGCCCGACGTCACCGAATTGCTCGCGGGCAAGGAAGAAGTGATTTTCGACAAGCTGAAGGCAGAAGCGTTGCTGGCGATCGAAGAGGATGACGCGGATGTGATCGTGCTCGGCTCGACGACCATGCACCAGTCGGCCAAATATTTGGCCGACAATTTGCCGATCCCGGTGCTCAATCCCGGCCAGGTCGCCTATAAATTTCTCGAAACCCTGCTCGAACTGGGACTGACCCACAGCAAGAAGGCGTTTCCGGCTCCCGAAGTGCCGAAAGACGCCGATATCAGAAAGGGATGGTATTGATGGCTGACTGGACCCCCGGCATGGCAGGACAGGTGCCGCTGCCTTATCCCTTCTATATCGACATTGTGACCAAGCGCTATTTCGATGGCGTCGACAACAAGAATATGACGCAGGTGCTCAACTGTTTCGCACCCAATGCGATCCTCCACGAAGCCACCTCCGACACCACCCACAACGGCCGCGATGCGATCCGGGCGATGTTCGAGGATTTCTTCGGCGCCTACGAGACCATCGTCCACCGCGATTTCACCTGCACCGTCGACGAGGCCAATGGCCGGATCGCCGCCAGCTTCACCGCCGAACTGACCGACGCCGATGGCGCAGTAACCTTACTCAACAACACCAATTTCTGGCGGGTTCGGGCCGGAAAATTTCAGGAAGTCTATGTCTACATGAGCGGGGCCAATGTGCTCGTCTAAATCTGTTTGACGGGTCAACAGGCCCGCAAATCATTCCATTCAGGGAAGGAAGAAAAATGCGTCGCATCAAAACAGCTCTTTCACTTTCAGCCGGCTTCGCCGCGCTGGTCGGTTTCAACCCCGCGCTGGCTCAGACCGGCGGCGAACAGGACGCGAGCGAAAGCGCGGACTCCAATGTCATCATCGTGACCGCTCGCCGGCAGAACGAATTGCTGGCCGACGTACCGGCATCGGTGACCGTGTTCACCGAAGACATGCTCGACCGCACCGGCGTCCAGCAGGCGGATGAATTTGTCCAGCTCACCGCTGGTGTGACCATTGTCAGCGGCACCGCGGAAGCCGGTGATACCCAGATCAATATCCGCGGTATCAACGGAGCCCGCGATGCCGAAAGTTCGGTTGCGCTGGTGGTCGACGGCATTCTCAAAACCAATACCGCGCAGCTAAATCAGGATCAGGGTACGCTCCGCCAGATCGAAATTTTGAA
This sequence comes from Sphingomonadales bacterium, assembly GCA_024636595.1. GTDB lineage: Bacteria > Pseudomonadota > Alphaproteobacteria > Sphingomonadales > Sphingomonadaceae > Parasphingorhabdus. Next base: position 6,079 of record JAGXGT010000004.1, read on the forward strand.
AGGCCCGCAGGGCGCGCTTTACGGACGCAACGCAGCCGCTGGCGCGATTGTCATTCAGACCCTGAAACCGAGCGACATCCTGGAAGGCGGCGTCAAGCTGAGCGCAGCAGAAGACAATACCTATAAGGCGTCCGCCTATATTTCCACGCCAGTGGGCGACAGCGCCGGTCTGGTGCTCTCCGGCTCGTACAACACCAGTGACGGCTTTTATCGCAACAGCTTTCTCGGCAACCGCAAGGTTGTCGATGATCAGGAAACCTGGTCGGTCGACGGGCGTTTTGTCGCCGAGTTGGGAGATTCAACGGAAGTCGATGTGAAGGCGCGCTACGCCGATCTTTCCGGCGCCTCGATCAATTTCAATACGTCATTCCATCTACCCAATTTCGCTGGCGTTGATCCGGCCTTTTTTGAAGACGTGAACACGCACAAGTTCGGTTATTATTCGAACATCCGTCCAACCAACGACCAGACCACGTTCGAAACATCGGTCAAATTGACCCATGAATTTGATGCAATGACGCTCACCGCCTGGGCGCTGTACAGCGATGTTGATCAGGCATTGACGGCAGACGGTACATCGGCAGATTTCGCGCGCTATACGTTCCCCGGCGCAACGCCCGCGTCGGTAGCAGCGTCGAACAGCTGCTTCGCCACCACGGCGCAACTGACCGGCTATCCGCTCAATGCACCGACCTTTGTCGGCAACAATCCGATCCCGTTCATTTTTGACCCCGTCAATGGTTCGACCCTCGGTGCGTATAGTCCGACCACATGTGACGGGACCCAATATCAAATTCGGGAACAAACCGATATCAGCGCCGAAATCCGGCTCGCCTCGAACGGCGACGGGCCATTGAACTGGCAGATCGGTGCCTATTATCTGAACATCGACCGCGATGTCGGGGTCAGCCTCGGCGCCGATCTCGGTCAGGGGGTGATCAGGCAATTGTACAATGATCCGAATAGCAGCAATCCGACGTCGCAGCTTTTTGCCGATAATTTCAACACCAATGTCTATGCTGCCTTTGGCTCTGTCGATTATGAAGTGGCCGATAATTTCGACGTCAGCCTGGCGCTGCGTTATGATATCGAGAAGCGGGAAGTCTCCAGCCGGGTACCGTTGGTGACCGATCCGATCACCGGTGGCCCGATCAACCCGGGGCAGGCGTTCGGTGCGATCCCGGATCAGAAGCAGACGTTCAAGGAGCTCCAGCCAAAACTCTCGCTGCGCTATGGTCTGACCGACAATCTGAATTTCTACGCCAACTGGGGTATCGGTTTCAAATCAGGCGGCTTCAACAATCAGGGCTCCGCCGCCATTGTTGACCAGAATTTCAACCAGTTCCTGGGTACCAATGTCCTGATCAACGATATTTATCGCAAGGAAACATCGAGCGCTTTTGAAGCAGGCTTCAAGGGTTCGGCGGCAAATGACGCGATCACTTTCGATCTGGCGGGCTATTATACCAAAGTCGATGACATGCAGTTCTTCGAATTTTTCGTCGGCGCCTTTGGTCTGCTCCGGGTGGTTTCGAATATCGACAGAGTTGATATTTACGGGGTCGAATTCAACGCCAATGCAGAAATTGTTGAGGGCTGGGACATATTCGGGTCAGTCAATGTCACCGAGAGCGAGATCAAGGCCAACGCCTCCCGACCCTACACGGTTGGCAACAAGTCGCCGCACACCGCCGACTATACGATCAACCTGGGCACCCAGATCGTCGCACCGATTGCCAACAGTTTCGATCTCGTGATGCGCGCGGATTATCGCATCACCGGTCCGACCTGGTTCCACTCGGTCCAGGACGACACTGGACCGACCCTGTTCAGCGGGCTGCTGCCCGGTTCGGCTCTGGCTCTACCCGCCTTTGTCGGGGATAACGATACGTCGGTTACCCAGCGCGATGCTTATGGCGTGCTGGATCTGCGGTTCGGACTGGAAGGGGATAACTGGAATGTCACCGCCTTTGCCGACAATCTGCTGGACAAGCGCTATCTCAACGAGGTGATTACTGCGGTTGAATTTGGCGGTTCGTTCATTTCGCCCGGTGGTCTGCGTCGCTTCGGCGTCGAAGTCGGATATAAATTCTGACGACGGCACCGTCGCACGGCCGGGGTTAACTGCCCAGCGGTTCGTTGCCCAGCGCCAGATGCAGGGTGATGCGGTTTTCGATGCGCGCGCGGCGCGCTTCGATGGCCCGCGTTTCGGCGGCGATCGCGGTGGTCTGCGAATTGATCAGATCGAATATGGTGGAACGGCCGTTGATATAGCGGCTGCGAGTGAGAATCACGGCGGCCTGCGCCTCTTCGGCGGCGGTCGCCGTGGCATCGACCTGCCGGGCCAGCGTGGCTTCGGCATCCAGTCGGTTCTCGACTTCCTGATAGGCGGTGAGGGTGGCCTGCGCATAATCGAACAAGGCCGACCGCGCCTGCTCCCCTTGCCGATCCGCTTCGGCGAGCAGAGCGCCGCCCCGGAACAGGGGCTGCAACAGTCCGCCGGTGATCGCGTTGATATAGGTGCGCGGATCAAAAATATCCCCGAAATTGCCGGATGAGCTGTTCGCATCAAAGCGAAGATTCAACTGCGGGAACATCGCGTGGCGGGCATCGGTTGCCCTGAGGCCGGCGGCGGCCACCCGCGCTTCTGCGGCAATCAGATCGGGGCGGTTGGCGAGCACCGCCACCGGCGCGGTGACAGCAGGAAGTGCAGCTGGCGTGATCAGGTCAGTGGCGCCAGCGGCTTCTCCTGCCGGATAGCGGCCGGTCAACACTTCCAGCGCGCGCGCCGCATTGGCCGACGCGCGGGTTGCCGCTTCCAGTCGGTCTTCGCTGTTCGACACCGCGACCTGGGCCAGCCGGACATCAAGCCGCGAGGCGAGTCCGGCGCGGAACCGGGCGTTGGTGATGCGCAGCGTATCCCTGCGCCGCTCCAGATCGCGGGTCCCGAGATCGAAGGTGAGCGCCGCGGCGCTGCGGTCGTACCAGGCTCGGGCCACGCCGGCGGCGAGCGCCTGTCTGGCCGCGGCGAAATCGGCTGCGGCGGCCCGCGCATCGGCATTGCCCGCACCGGCCAGCGCCAGATTGCGGCCCCAGATATCGACTTCCCAGCTTGCCGCCAGCGCGCCGTCATAAATGGTTGCCGCATTTTCGGCGTCGGTGATCGATCCGGACAGGTCGACTTGCGGAAACAGACCGGCGCGTGACACCCGCATCGCCGCCCGAGCGGCGCGCAGCTGCGCCAGTACCGACTGCAGATTGCGGTTCTGGGCGAAGGCTTGGCGCACCGCCTGTTCCAGCGTCTCATCGGAGAAGGAGCGCAGCCAGCCGTCAGGATAAATCGCTGCGCTGTCGCTGGCCTCCGCGTTGACGGTGGTGAGGTCAGGCCGCGATGACCAATTGTCGGGCGCATCGGGAATGACGGTCCGGTCCAGTTCGGGACCGCCGCGAATGGCGCAGGCCGATAGCAACAGCAGCAGAGTAACAGACGCTAGATGGCGGTTCATGCGTTGCTATCCCGCCACTTTCTTGGACAGGACGGCGGCATTTTCCTTGTCCTTTTCGTCCCAGGTTACCGGCTGGCCATCGCGCAGCCGTTCGCCGCCGCGCACCACGATCAGATCGCCAGCGGCAATTTTCCCGGAAATGGCCACCCGGTCGCCGTCCGGTTCCCCGACCTGAACATCGATCCGTTTGGCGGTCTTGTCCTTGGGATTGACGACATATACAAATATGCCGCTGTCGCGCAGCACCAGCGCATCGCGCGGCGCTGTCAGCACCTGACGTTCGATGCCGGTGGGCACGGTGATCGAGATCGCGCTGCCGATTTTCAGATTGTGGGTCCCCATGGGCGCGCGTACTTCCAGCGTCCGGCTGACCTCGTCGCCGGTTTCGATCACCGAGCGGATGCGCGATGTCCGCTTTTCTCCATCGGCAATGATCGTGATCTCCTGACCTTCGGCGAGCGATCCGGCGGCGACGATCGGAATACGGACTCTCGCTTCCGATCCGGTGCGACCGATGATCCGGGCAATTTCGCGGCCCGGCGTGGCATATTCGCCGACCTCGATCTTGCGCTCGACCAGCTGACCCGCGAAGGGGCTGCGGATAGACGTGCGCGCCAGATCAAAATTCGCCGTCTCCAGTGCGACCCGTGCCGCCGCCAGTCGCGCCCTTGTCTGGTCACGGGATGACACCGCTTCATCGAGCGACGCTTCCGATTCAGCCTCTTCCTTGAGCAATTGTTGCAACCGCCCGACGAGCCGGTTCTGATAGGTCAGATCGGCCTGCAGACGCCTGATTTCCGCTGTCGCCTGGTCGCGGGCCAGCCTGGCGC
>JAGXGT010000049.1 GCA_024636595.1 Sphingomonadales bacterium
CGTCTCACCATTGTCCCCGATGACGAACCATCGCGACTGGCGGCGTTTCAGGTGGATGGCGACATGCTTGCGGCGCAACCGCGCGAAATCAAGATGACCAGCCACTCGGTCACCTATTGCCTGCCGCTAAAGGAATGATCGACGGCGTTTAGGCTGCCTGGCAATGCGCCGCGATCAGGTCGACCATTTCCGGCAATTTGCTCGGCGGCAGATCATGGCCCATGCCCTCGACCAGCTCGAACCGCGCATCTTTGACATTGGCCGCGATATCCTGACCGCAAACGGATGGAATCAGCGGGTCATCGGCCCCGTGAATGACCATGGTGGGGACATTGATCCGGTTAGCGACCGGCCGCAGATTACCGGTATCGATGATTGCCGCCATCTGGCGTTTCGGGCCGGCGGGGTAAAAAGCGCGTTCCTGTGCCAGTTTCATCATCGCCCGGCGCTCCTCCGGACGACCGCGTCCTTCCTCCGACGCGATCAGCGACGAGAAGGCCAATCCCAGTTCCAGCGCTTCGTCGGGTGTCCGCGCGTTCGCTCTTGCCGTCTGCATCAGCACCTTGCGCACGTCGGCATTGGCACCGGGCAAACCCGGCCCATTGGTCGAAGACATGATCGGCGTGAACGACAGCACCCGGTCGGCGTGATCCGCAGCAATCAGCTGACCGATCATTCCGCCCATCGAAGCGCCAACGATATGCGCCTGGTCAATTTCAAGGGCGTCGAGCACACCAACGGCATCCCGCGCCATATCGCTCAAATTATAAGGCGCCATCTGCCGTTTGGGGAAAAAACGCTTGGCTATCAGTTGCCGGATCGGATTGGGGCCGCGCACGCCATCAAATTTATAGGAAAGGCCGACATCGCGATTATCAAAGGTGACGACGCGAAAGCCTTTTTCCACGAGACCATTCACAAAGTCCATCGGCCAGTAAATAAGCTGTGCGGTATAGCCCATGACCAGCAAGATCGCTGGATCTTCGGGGTTCCCGTGATCTTCGACTTCAATATTGATGCCATTGGCGATGACTTGCATGGACTGTTCCTGATCAACTCGAAAAGAGGATCAGTACCAGAAAGTACAGGGGTTACAAGAACCCCGGTTTTTGCCGGGGGAGCCGGGCGGTCGGCCGGAGGAAACTAGCTCGTTTTGCTTCTACTCGTCGGGCGATCAGCTGTGGGATGGCGGCACTTCTATCAGTCCTATCATACCCGCTGACATGATCCAAAAAAGTTGCGCGGCGCGACTTCCCATGTCGCGCACAGCAATCGAAATACTGTCTTAACCTATTGAAATACAGGTAGTATTTATCGGTCCAATAGGCACGAGAATCTCAAATATGCTCGCCGGTAAGGCGCTGGCAAATCAGATCGAGTTGATCGAGATTGGCATATTCAATCGCCATCGTCCCGCCCTGCCCGGTCGACTGGATTTTCACCTTCAAACCGAGCAAATCCCCGAGATGGGTTTGTAGCGCTTGGATATCGGCATCGGCCTCCGACATCGCCGCCAGTTTTTTCGCCGAAGCAGGCTTCTGCCCGCTCAAAGATTTGCGGACGAGGCGTTCGACGTCGCGAACCGACAAGCCTTGTTTGACAATTTGCGGGGCCAGTTCTTCGGCATTGGGTGCGTTGATCAACGCCCGCGCATGGCCCATCGACAGTTTATCATCGACAACGAGCGCCTTTACGCTGGCCGGCAATTCGAGCAGCCGCATCAAATTGGCGATATGGCTGCGCGATTTTCCAACAACCTCGGCGAGCCTGGACTGGCTATGACCGAAATCCTGGCTCAGCCTTGCATAGGCCTCTGCCTCTTCGATAACATTGAGGTCCTTGCGCTGCACGTTCTCGACGATCGCAATTTCCAGCGTCTCTTCATCGCTAAGTTTGCGGACGACGGCGGGAATTTGATGCAGGCGCGCGCGCTGGGCGGCGCGCCAGCGCCGTTCCCCGGCAACGATCTGGAAATTCTTGCCGTGCGGGCGCACGACGATCGGCTGGATCACCCCGCGTTGCCGCATGCTGTCCGCCAGTTCGTCGAGCGCGTCCGATTCAAAATGCTGCCGCGGCTGATCAGGGTTCGGCCGGATATCGGAGATCGCGATCGAGCGCAGACCATCGATGACGGTGGTAGAACCAGCCCCATCACCATCGCCGGCCTCAGCAGTCGTGATCGGCTCTTCTCTCTGGATTTCCCCGAACAGACTATTCAGTCCCCTGCCCAACCCGGTCACACGCTTGGGTGCTTTTTTGCTCTTTTCATTCAAAGCCTGATCATCAGCCATCAAGCAGCCACCTTGCGATCGGGCAACCGGCCGATCAATTCTCGGGCCAGATCGATATAGGCGACCGACCCGCTGCAGCGATAATCATAAATCAAGGCCGGAAGCCCGTGGCTGGGCGCTTCGGAAAGCCGGACGTTGCGCGGAATGACGGTATCGAAAACAACATCTCCCAGACAGGCGCGGACATCATCGGATACCTGCTCGGTGAGCTTGTTGCGCCGGTCGTACATGGTGAGCACGACGCCCATGACCGAAAGCTGGCGATTAAAGCGAGCGCGAATACGCTCCACGGTTTGTAGCAATTGGCTCAGACCCTCCAAGGCAAAAAACTCGCACTGCAAAGGCACCAGCAACGATTCTACTGCGACCATGGCATTGAGCGTCAGCAGGCCGAGCGATGGGGGGCAGTCGATCAGGATGATATCCCAGCGGCCGTTGTCTGCACTGTCCAACGCCTTTTTCAGACGGTGGGTGCGCTCTTCAAATTCCACCAGTTCAACCTCGGCACCGGACAGGTCCACGGTGGCCGGAACGATTTCCAGCCCCGGAACCTTTGTCTGGTTTATGCAGTCGGCGAGCGGGACATCGTTGATCAACAGATCATAGCTGCTATTGATGCGATCGCCCTGCGACAATCCGAGACCGGTCGATGCATTGCCTTGCGGATCGAGGTCTATCAGCAGGACTTTCCAGCCGCTGGCGGCCAGGGCGGTGGCCATATTAATGGCTGTGGTGGTCTTGCCCACGCCACCTTTTTGATTGGCTATTGCGATACGAACCATATCACGTTCTACCCTAAAATTAGGTTTCTAGCCCTTTCCCACCAATATACCGGCGTTCGGATCGGTCAAACTATGTTCCACGTGAAACATTTTTTGCCGTTTTGGCGACAGGCCTTTCAACTCCCTTACCGCATTTTTGCCCTTAGGTAAGAGCCAAACCGTATTTTCTGTGGAAAAACGGTGCGAAAGTGCGATGAGTCGATCCAAAGGCGCGAACGCGCGGGCACTGATGACATCTGCCGGAAAGCTTTCGATATTCTCGAGCCGATCGGCCACGACCGTTGCCCGCCCCCCGATACCGGTCTGCTCGACCACCTGCTGGAGAAACTCGCAACGCCTTTTACGCGATTCGACCATCTGCACCTGATAGGAAGAGAGAATGGCGATCACGATGCCAGGGAACCCCGCTCCGGTGCCCAGATCAAGCCAGGTCTTGCTGGCGTCCGGTACCGGCGCGTGGCGCAAAAGCTGGGCACTGTCGACGACATGCCTGCCCCACAGGGTGTCCGCGCTGGCTTTTGAAATCAGATTCTGGCGCGGCATTTCGTCGCGGAGCAAGGCGACAAACAGCTCTAGCTTTTGCCATGTTTCACGTGAAACATCAAATTCAGCACGCAGCCAGGCCTGCGCCTCATCTTCGATCACGCGGCCAGCGTCCGTGTATCCCGACGTCGGGCATGCACGAGAATCGCGGCCAGTGCGGCTGGCGTGATCCCCCGGATCCGTGAGGCCGCCGCCAATGTGTCTGGGCGGGCCGTTGTCAGCCGCTCAACCATTTCATTGGAAAGCCCGGCTATCGCTGCATAGTCAAGATCGTCACCCAAGCCTATTTGCTCGTTGGCGCGCAGATCCCGCAGCTCAGATTCCTGACGTTCGAGATAGGGCGCATAACGCGCATCTTCCTCGATCTCCGCCACAAGGTCCGGGGCGCTATCTTGCAAACATGCTTCCAATTCTTCCATTTTCTGCAGTGCCGCCAGCGTGATGTTGGGGAAGCGGAGCCAGTCGAACAGGCTCTGCCTTGTGCCATCACGGCGCACTTCGGCACCGACCTTGGCGAGGTCTTCACTACCATAGACGACATCGAGTGCCTTCATGATCGCGCCGCGTGTCCGCTGGCGCTCGCCGAACCACTCGGCCCGTTCCGGAGAGACACAGCCGGCTTCAATAGCGATCTGGGTCAAACGCGTTGAGGCATTGTCAGCCCGCAACCGCAAACGATATTCCGCGCGAGCGGTGAGCATACGATAGGGCTCGGTAACACCCTGCAGGACCAGATCATCGATCATCACCGCCATATAGCTGGTACCGCGGTCCAATGCCGGTGCATCTTTGCCCCGCACGTGGCAAGCAGCGCCCAGTCCAGCAATCAACCCTTGCGCCGCCGCTTCTTCGTAACCGGTGGTGCCGTTGATCTGGCCGGCACAATAGAGGCCTTCGAGATCGCGCACTTTCAGCGACCGGTCCAAGGCTCTGGGGTCGATATGATCATATTCAACCGCGTAGCCGGGAACCAATATCTCCGCCTGCTCGAGCCCTTCCATGGTCCGTACGAATGCCAGCTGGACATCAGCGGGCAGCGAGGTGCTAATCCCGTTGGGATAGACCAGATTCGTATCGAGGCCCTCCGGCTCCAGAAAGACCTGGTGGGAGTCGCGGTCGGCAAAGCGGTGGATCTTGTCCTCGATCGACGGGCAATAGCGTGGCCCCTGCGCATCGATGGCGCCGCTGAACAAGGGTGAGCGATCGAGCGATCCACGGATGATCTCATGCGTTTCGATCGTGGTGCGGCTCACGGCACAAAAAGTCTGCGGGACCGTCCTCCCCTTTGAAAGCGGCGACATCGTCCAGCCATCATCATCGGAAGGCTGTTCCGGCAGGACCGCCCAGTTGATCGTTCGTCCGTCGAGACGCGGGGGCGTTCCGGTTTTCAGGCGGGCGATCGGCAAACCGGCGTCGCGGATCTGCTGCCCCAGAGAAACCGAGGCTGCCTCCCCTGTCCTGCCACCGGCGACCGTTTCTTCACCGCGGAATAATTTGCCGTTGAGAAAGGTCCCGGTCGCTAGAATAACCGCCTCGGCATGAATGTCGGAGCCATCTGCCAGACGGATGCCCGAGACGCGTGATCCGGCCAGAATGAGGCTGGCCACCTCGCCCTCGACGATCGTCAAATCATCCTGCGCATCCAGCATCCGGTGAATCGCCGCTTTATACAGTTTGCGGTCGGCCTGGACACGCGGCCCCTGCACCGCAGTGCCCTTGGAAAGATTGAGCATGCGATAGTGGATTGCCGCTGCATCGGCAGCGCGTCCGATCAGCCCGTCAAACGCATCGACCTCGCGCACCAGATGGCCTTTGCCAAGTCCGCCGATCGCCGGGTTGCAAGACATGGCCCCAATACTGTCGCGAGTGAAGCTGACCAGTGCCGTAGATACACCCATGCGGGCAGCCACGGCCGCTGCCTCGCAACCGGCATGGCCTCCGCCAACCACAATGATGTCAAATTTGCGCGTCATGCCGCGGCCCATAGCGGAAGCGTGATTGCAGGTCAAAACCTACCGATCTGGGTTGCTATTGTTTCACGTGGAACAATCACTTGCCGATACAGAATTTTCCGAACAACCCATCCAGCATATCTTCGGTGCTGGCTTTACCCGTAATCTCGTCGAGCGCCTTACGGGCCATGCGCAGATGTTCGGCAAGGATCAGATAGTCCGCTTCGCCGATCATTGCCGAGAGACAGTTGCAGGCCACCGTCAGTCGATCGGCCTGCCGGGCATTGACGCTAACCCGATCGGCGTCCGGCAAAATATCTTTCGCTCGGGTGACCAGATAATCCACGAGAGCATCCATGCCTGTTCCACTCACCGGAGACAGCGAGAACGAACCCTCGCCTTTCGTCCTGTGCTCGGGATGGTCAGATCGGGAACTGATCTCGACAAGATTGTCGGCACTTGGTCCCTGCCCTTCGTCGCCAAGCCACAAGATAATATCGGCAGCGGCAAATTGTTGATGCGCCCGGTCGATGCCGATCTGTTCAATCGTCTCCGCTCCGCTCTCCCGCACGCCAGCGGTGTCGATAAACAGAAACGGAACCCCGCCGAGGGCAATCGGTACCTCAATCACATCACGCGTGGTCCCGGCAATATCGGATACGATCGCCGCCTCGCGCTCGACCAACGCGTTGAGCAAAGTCGACTTGCCGCTGTTCGGCGGACCACCGAGCACCACCCGGATGCCGTCGCGCAGTTTTTCCGCCCTTGGACGCGCCAGCAGATTGTGCATGTCTTCGACCAACGATTGCGCCGCCTGTTGCAGCACTGCGGTCTGCGCTGGCGCAACATCGTCTTCGTCGGAAAAATCCAGCTCGGCTTCGATTTGCGCAGACAGCTGCAATATCCGCTGCTGCCAGTCGTCAACCTTCCGCGACAGCGCGCCACCGGCGTTCCGCACCGCGGCCTTGCGCTGGAGTTCCGTTTCGGCGAACAGCAGATCGGACAGACCTTCTGCCTCTGCCAGATCCATTTTGCCATGAGTGAAGGCCCGACGGGTAAATTCACCCGGCTCCGCCTTGCGCAGACCATCCATCTGCTCCAGCGCCGCTTCAATGGCCCGGATCACAGCGCGGCCGCCATGGCAATGAATCTCGGCCAGATCCTCTCCCGTGGCGCTGTTCGGACCAGGGAACCAGAGCCACAAAGCCTGGTCTAGCGTCTCATCATTAACCATATCGGTTACATTACCGAAGGTAGCCACACGTGGTTCTGGTAAATTGCCCGTCAGAGCCTCAAGCGCCGCCCCCGCCTGCAGGCCGCTAATCCGCAGAATTCCTATCGCCGCCGGCGGTTGTCCGCTGGACAAGGCGAAAATGGTATCATCGGCGGTCATTGGGACAAAAAACGGCGGCTAATCCGACTTTTTCTTGGAAGATGATGATTTGCCACCGCCTGACGCAGCCCCCATCGCCCCGGTCAGGAACGACGAAAACATCTTCAAGCCGGCTTCGCCCATCGGCGCGATAATCTTGGTGAAGTTCTGCAATTGCTCGACCGAATTGGCGCCCTGCAGGAATTTCGACATTTCCTGGACGTAGCTTTCGTTGAGTTTCGCCACATCGGGCAGCCCGATCAATCGGCGGGCCTCTTCCGGTGTACAATCCAGTTCAACGGTGACTTTCATATTGTCTTCCTCTGTTTGACCGTTGCAGCGAAGTTCCCTCCCTCACCCAACAGGCTGATGTTCCACCTTGCCTGCATCTGATATGGGGATATTGTGAGCAAAGAATCAAGTGATGATACAAAGGAGTTGGACGATGGGCACGATGGAACAGGTCAAAACATTGACCGGAGACGCGGAATTCCCCTGCTATGTGGCAAAGCCAGACGGCGACGCATCGGCGGCGATTATCGTCATTCAGGAGATTTTCGGGGTCAACAAGGGTATAAAAGCCAAATGCGACCACTGGGCCAGCCTTGGCTATCTGGCGATTGCCCCGGACCTCTATTGGCGGATCAACGAAGCAACGGATCTCGATGCCGATGTCGAGGCAGAATTTCAGACCGCGCTCGATCTGATGGGCAAGTTCAACCAGGATCAGGGGATCCGCGATATCGAAGCAGCAATCCATTTTGCCCAGAGTGAAATCGGCAGCCACAAGGTCGGCTGCGTCGGCTATTGCCTCGGCGGACGCCTCGCCTTCATGACCGCTTGCCGGACCGACGTCCGCGCATCGGTCGGCTATTATGGCGTCGGCATCGACGGTCTGCTCGGTGAGAAGCATGCCATTTCCCATGAAATCATGCTGCATATCCCCACGGCGGACGGATTTGTGTCATCAGAAGCACAATCGGCGATGCACGCAGGGCTTGACGACCATCCCAAAGTGACGCTGCACCATTATGAAGGGCTCGACCATGGCTTTGCCGCGGAATTTGGTGCCCGCCGCAACGAAATCGCGGCCAGTCTAGCCGACCGCCGCACCGAAGCCTTTTTTGAGGAACATCTGGCATGAGCACCGCGGACAATCTCAAGCTCTGGCATGATCATATGGAGGAAAAGAGCAAATCCGGTCTCAGCGACCAGCTTGCCGAGGATGCGGTGTTCCACTCGCCCGTCGTGCACACGCCGCAAGCCGGCAAGCCGATCGTCATGGCCTATCTGAGCGCCGCAGACGTGGTGCTGGGCAATGACAGTTTCCGCTATGTCCGCGAGATTGTCGATAATGAGGCCAATATGGCGATGCTCGAATTCGAGCTCGAGCTCGACGGCATCCACGTCAACGGCGTCGACATCATCAGCTGGAACAACGAAGGCAAGATTCAGGATTTCAAGGTGATGGTCCGACCGCTGAAGGCGATCAACAAGGTCTGGGAAGAAATGGGCAAGATGCTGGAGACGATGAAGGGTTGACTACCAAATTGTAGGCGTCAATCTGCATTATATGGGCAAGAGAATAATAGTCTATTGTGACGAATCCGCAAAAAAGGGAAAACACTTTTCCAACTTTTATGGCGCTACTATTTTAATGTCTGAACATCTTTATGAAATACAAAAACGACTGAATGACATCACGTATGATATGGGTTTGAACGACGAGATAAAATGGAACAATATTTCAGTCGGTAATTCCGATCGTTATCTCCAATTTGTTGATGAAGTTTTTGATCTAATCGAAGAGGGACGAATGCGAATGCGCATCATGTTCACTCACAATTACATGAGGCCCTTAGGATTGACAAAAGAGCATCGTCGAGACGCTTATTTTATTCTTTATTATCAATTTTTGAAGCATGGCCTTGGACTCCGATACTATAATCGGCAAAGCGGTGACCGCGAGTTAGAAATAATCTGCGACCAGTTTCCCACCACCGGAAACCAAGTCGAAAATTTTAAGCGCCATATCGTAGAACACAACGAACGAGCATTAGGGCGTGCGGGAATTACAATAAAACCGCAGCTAATTGGCGAAGCCAAATCTCATGCTCACATAATTCTGCAAGCAACAGATGTGATTTTGGGAAGTATGAATTTTAGGCTGAATGACCTCCACAAAGCAAAGCCTCAGGGCAAGTTCAGGCGCGGTAAAAAGACGGTGGTAAAGGAAAAGGTATTCCGGAAGATATCGAGTCGAATAAGGAAGATATATCCAAATTTTAATATTGGAATATCAACAGGTCATAGAGGTGATATCGCTAACCGATGGAACGACCCTTACCGGCATTGGTGCTTTGAACCTGCAAATTCAGTCAGAGATGATTCCGCAGTGAAAGAATAGCCCTGCACGGGCTATGATACGATCGTATCGAACAACAGGTAAACCTGAAGCTTCGCTCCGTGCAGAGCCATTTCAATATACTTTCTATTGACTCGTTGTCAAGAATCTGACTCAAAATAATCCTCGAGTCGAACGAAAGAGGAACAGCCTCTTTTCGACCGTTAACCAAGCAGCGTGAGCACACCAATCGTCTGCTCGTCACCCAGCAAGCCGGTATAGATCATCTTGCCCGCAACATAGACAATCACCGCCAACCCCAGATAGGCGATCCACTTGTAGCGTTCGATATATTTGGCGATGACGTTGGCGGCCAGACCCATCAGGGCGACAGACAGCAGCAAGCCGATGACCAGAATCCCCGGATGCTCGCGCGCCGCACCGGCTACGCCCAGCACATTGTCGAGGCTCATCGACACATCGGCAGCGGTAACGCCCCATACCGCACCCCAGAAGGTCTTGGTCGACTTTACGCCGCTATGTTCGTCGCCGCTGATTTCTTCCGATCCGGTGGATTCGCCTTCGTGGAAGATTTCGCGGTAGAAATTCCAGCCCACCCACAGCAGCAGTAGGCCGCCAGCGAGAACCAGACCGACAATCTGCAGCAACTGCACCACGATCAGCGCAAATATGATCCGCAGAATCAGCGCAGCGGCAATACCGATCAGGATGACCTTGCGCCGTTGCGCCGCTGGCAAGCCACCAGCCAATGCGCCGACGACGATAGCGTTGTCGGCGGCAAAGACGAGATCGATCAGTACCACCTGCCCGAATGCGGCAAGCGCCGCAGGGGAACCGATATTGGAAAAATCATGGACAATGGCGGCCCAGATATCCGAAATCGAACCCAGGCCGGTTGCGGTAGCGGAGAAAATAGAAAGCAGTTCAATCATCACAAAATCGATCGTCCGTAATAGTTTACAATCGGCATAGGGTCATAGAAATGGTGAAGCAAGGCGCGCCATTGCTGATATTCCGGTGACTGCCGGAAGCCGTCACGGTGCGATTCAATCGCGTCCCAAACGATCAGCAGCAAATATCGTCCCGGGTCATCGTCCGACTCTCGAACCTCGATCGACTGAAAGCCCGGCTGACTGGCAACCAGCGGCCTGGCTTTTGCCATGGCCGCTGAAAAGGCTGCGGACTGCCCTGGTCGGACTTGCAGGATAGCATGTTCGACAATCATTGGGACAGTCCGGCAGGCCTATTGATTCATGCTGTCGAAGAAATCGTCGTTGGATTTGGAATCCTTCATCTTGTCGAGCAGGAATTCCATCGCGTCGATCGTACCCATCTGCATGAGAATCCGGCGCAATACCCACATTTTCTTGAGCTTCTCGTCCTCGACCAGCAATTCTTCCTTGCGGGTACCGGACTTGCCGACGTCAAGCGCCGGGAAGATGCGCTTGTCGGAAACCTTGCGATCCAGCACGATTTCCGAGTTGCCGGTGCCCTTGAATTCTTCAAAGATCACTTCGTCCATCCGGCTGCCGGTATCGATCAGCGCGGTGGCAATGATCGACAGCGAGCCGCCTTCTTCGATATTCCGGGCGGCACCAAAAAAACGCTTCGGACGTTGCAGCGCGTTGGCGTCCACACCACCAGTAAGCACCTTGCCGGAACTTGGTACGACAGTGTTATAGGCGCGGCCGAGACGGGTGATCGAGTCGAGCAGGATGACAACATCATGCTTGTGCTCGACCAGACGCTTGGCCTTTTCGATCACCATTTCCGCAACCTGGACGTGGCGGGTGGCGGGTTCATCAAAGGTCGAGCTGATCACTTCACCCTTCACCGAACGCTGCATGTCGGTCACTTCTTCCGGCCGCTCGTCGATCAGCAGCACCATCAGATAGACTTCCGGATGATTGTCGGTAATCGCCTTCGCAATATTCTGCAGCAACACGGTTTTACCGGTCCGCGGCGGTGCCACGATCAAGGCGCGCTGGCCCTTGCCCTGCGGCGAGATAATATCGATCACCCGAGCAGACTTGTCCTTTTCGGTTGGATCGAGACTGTCGAGCTTCAGCTTCTCGTCGGGATAGAGCGGTGTGAGATTGTCGAAATTGACGCGGTGACGGACGGCATCCGGATCATCAAAATTGATCGAGATCAGTTTGGTCAGCGCGAAATAACGCTCGCCATCGCGCGGCGCCCGGATTTCGCCTTCAACCGTATCGCCGGTGCGCAGGCCGAATTTGCGAACTTGGTTCGGAGAGACATAAATATCATCGGGACCGGCGAGATAATTGGCATCGGCGGAGCGCAGGAAACCAAAACCGTCGGTCAGCACTTCAATCGTGCCAACACCCATGATCTGCTCGTCATTGTCCGCCAGTTCCTTGAGAATGGCGAACATCAAATCCTGTTTGCGCAGGGTGGAGGCACCCTCGACGCCCAGCTCTTCGGCCATCGAGACCAGGTCAGCGGGCGATTTTTGTTTTAATTCTTTTAAATGCATGGAGTTTTATCCAGATATGTCAGGAGGTTATTTCTTAAATTCGCATGTGCGCAGCGGATCGCTGTATTCAATTCACATGAAAGATCGCCCGGACGGGCTTTGGCCGGTAATTACGCCTTTGTGATTTCGGTGTCAACTAGGCCTGATCAAAATGGTTTGATGATCACCAATATGACAATGATCGCGGCGGTGATACCGGGCACTTCGTTGACTAGCCGCAAGGCCTTGTCGGTCATCGTCCGCTCGCCTCGAGCCAGCTTTTTCACATAGCCAATCATCCAGCCATGGTAGCCAGTCAACAACAGCACGACGAGCAATTTGGCGTGGAACCAGCCCTGACTGAACGCGCCAATATTATAAGCGAGCAGCAATCCGACGACCCAGACGATCACCAGCGACGGGTTGAGAATGATTTTACGCAGCTTGCCCTCGCGCTCGATCCATTTGGCGTCCTCTTCCGAACCTACCGCGCATTCCTGATGGTAGACGAAGAAGCGCGGCATCATGAACAGCCCAGCCATCCAGAAGATCACAAAGATGATATGGGCGGATTTTAGCCAGAGATAGAGCATCGACAGAATTTCATTCATGGTCTCACAAGTGTAAGCAGCTTTTCGACATGTTCAATGGGCGTGTCGGGCAAAATGCCGTGGCCGAGGTTGAAAATGTGCGGCCGGTCTTCAAAAACGTCGAGGATATGCCGCACAGATTTTTCCAGGGCATCGCCACCGGCAATCAGCGCCAGCGGATCCAGATTGCCTTGAACGGGAAGATGCGCAGGCAAATATTTATCCGCCCAGACCGGATCAACCGTTTCATCAAGACCAATGGCGCTCGCTCCCGTTTCGCTTGCATAAGCGATTAGTTTCGCGCCCGCGCCCTTGGGAAAGCCGATGATCGGCAAATCCGGATGCACAGCCTTCAGCCGCGCTATGATCGCTGCATTGGGAGCAATTACCCATTTTTCAAATTGCGCCGGCGATAGCGATCCGGCCCAGCTGTCGAACAGTTGCACGGCATCGACGCCGGATTCGATCTGGCCGAGCAGATAGGTCACGGTATTTTCGACAATCGCATTGATCAGCTCGGAAAAGGCAGATTCATCCTGATAGGCAAAGCAGCGGGTCGCTGCCTGGTCCTTGCTGCCCTGCCCGTTGACCATATAGGTCGCGATCGTCCAGGGACTTCCGGCGAAACCCATGAAGGTCGTTTTGTTGTCGAGCTGTGCGGCGACGGCACGAACGGTTGCGTATATAGCCTCAAAATGCTCAGGAGCACCCTCCAGAGAGGCCAAAGACGCGTCCAGCAACCTCGGTGCCAGCCGGGGTCCTTCCCCTGCTTCAAACCACAGCTTCTGGCCCATCGCATGCGGGACAATCAAAATGTCGGAAAACAGGATTGCCCCGTCGAATCCAAAACGCCTGATCGGTTGCATGGTGACTTCGGCAGCGGCCTCAGCATCATAGCAAAGTTCCAGAAATCCGCCTTTTTGCGCCCGCAACTCTCGATATTCCGGCAAATAGCGGCCCGCCTGGCGCATCAGCCAGACCGGTGTTTGTTTCGTCTTCCTGCCGAGCAGAGTCTGTAGCAGAATTTTGTTTGAATCGATTCCATTCGACATAGAGAGACGGTCATCCATTATATTATATATTAGTATTATTATAAATTGTTGTTGATGATAGAGCGTGGAAAATGCGGTAACCTGCCAGCGCCGCAAATACAAACAGATTGACAGATAGCGGTTAACGCAAATTTAACCGATTCTTATATTTCATCCCCGCTATCCACAGACTGTGGATCGAATCTGTCAATGTTCGTTGGCTGTGGATCGATTGGCCGGAATCGGGGAAGACTATCGCCGGACCACTTATCCCCGCTTTCATCCCTTGCTTTATCCCCCGTGAAATCACAAAGCTTAGCGGATGAACCGGCTCCACCTCCATCTGCTCTCGGACTCCACCGGTGAGACCCTGGAAAATATCGCCAAGGCGGCGCTTGCCCAGTTCGATGGTGTGGAAATCATCAAGCATTTCTGGCCTATGGTCCGCTCGGAGAAGCATCTCAACCGAATCCTGAGCGAAGTCGCAGACAACCCTGGACTCGTCATATTCACGATCGTCAACCGGGACATCAGAACCAAACTGGAGCGCGAATGCCGACATCTGGGTCTGCCCTCGGTGCCAGCGCTCGATACCGTAACCGATGCCTTGTCGAACATGCTGGGGCAGGAAGCCAAGGCGAGACCCGGTCGTCAGCACATATTGGATGCCGCCTATTTCGCCCGGGTCGAGGCGATCCAGTTCACCATCGCTCATGATGACGGAGTCGGATGGGAAAATTGGGAAGAGGCCGATATCGTGCTCGCCGGTGTGTCGCGAACCTCGAAGACGCCGACCTCCATCTATCTGGCCAATCGCGGCTACAAGACCGCCAATATTCCGATCGTCCCGGAATCACCGCCACCCGATTCGCTCTATCATCTCAAAAACCCGCTGGTCGTTGGCTTGATCACCGGTGCCTCGCGCCTGGTGCAGGTCCGACGGAACCGGTTGCTGTCGTTGAACCAGGCGCCGGAAACCGATTATGTCAACGAAGAGAAGGTGAAGGAAGAAACCCAATATGCCCGCCGGATGTTCGCCGACAACGGCTGGCCGATGATCGACGTGACGCGGCGCTCGATTGAGGAATCGGCGGCGGCGATCATCAATCTTTATAACGAACGGCACGTCGGGGCCGCGGACTTTCAGAAGGTCGATGACGATGATTGATACACGCCTGATATTGGCATCAAAAAGCAAGGCACGGCATGCCATGCTGACCGCTGCTGGTGTTGCCGTCGAGGCGGTTGCCCCCAATGTCGACGAAGATGCCCTCAAAGATGGGTTAAAGAGCGAAGGCGTGACCGCTCGCAATCTCGCTGACGCGCTTGCCGAGGCCAAGGCGGTCCGGCTGTCGCAGCGGATCGGAACCGGAATGGTGCTGGGCGCTGATCAGGTGCTGACGCTGGAAGATGGCACTATGTTCGATAAGCCGACCGATTCTGCCGATGCGATCGCGCACCTGAAATTGCTGTCGGGCCGTAAACACAAGCTGTTCAGCGCAGCGGTCATTGCGGAACAGGGCATTCCGGTGTGGCGGCATATTGATAGCGCGACGCTTTCCGTCCGGCTGCTCAGCGATTCGTTCATCGAGCAATATGTCGAATCGGAATGGGCCAATATCCGGCATTGCGTCGGATGCTATGAAATCGAGGGCAGGGGCGCTCAGCTTTTCTCCGCCATCACCGGCAGCCAGTTCACGATCATGGGCCTGCCGCTTTTGCATTTGCTGGACTATCTTCGCATCCGGGGTATTTTGCCGTCATGACCACAGATATTCCTTATGCCGAGGTGATCGGCGATCCGATTGCCCACAGCAAATCGCCGCTGATCCATAAATTCTGGCTCGACCGACTGGATATTGAGTCGGATTACCGCGCCTGTCATGTCACGCCTGCGGAATTGCCCGGCTATATCGAACGACGGAGCGCCGATCCGGCATGGCGCGGCTGCAATGTGACGATACCGCATAAAATCGCGATGCTCGATCTGGTCGCGGATCCCGGCGGCGTGCGGGAGAAGATCGGAGCGATGAACACCGTCGTCCGGCAAGCGGACGGCGGCCTGATCGGCACGAATACCGATGCCGCCGGTTTTCTGGTGCCGATTGCCGATGCCGACTGGTCGGGGAAGCATGCGATCCTGATTGGGGCGGGGGGAGCGGCACGGGCCGTGATATTCGCTCTGAAACAGGCGAAGATCGGGGAAATAACCATCGTCGCCCGTAGCGGTCTGAAAGCATCGGGTCTGCTGATGCAGGCGTCGATCAAGGGCGGTGTGTTGCCGATGGACGGGCGATTGCCGGCCGCGGATCTGCTGGTCAACGCCAGCCCGCTCGGGATGACGGGCAAGCCGCCGCTCGAGGTGAATCTCGACCCCTTGCCAAGCGATGCATTGGTGTATGATCTGGTCGACGC